>CAYOYT010000045.1:0-11153 GCA_964408245.1 uncultured Dongia sp.
ATCAATATCTTGACGCAGCTGAGTGCTGGCCTATCGTTTCAAGTCATGACAAAACCTGATGAAAAATTGGCCCCGCCAGTTACCCCGCCAGTTACCCCGCCAGTCGCAGCGCCAGTCGCAGCGCCAGTCGCAGCGCCCGTTACTCCCCCGACTACCGCACCCGCGACGCTGGCGCTCAAGGTAGCTTTAGACAAGGAAATTGGCGGGCAGGCCGGGCCCGAGCCGACGCGTTACGGCGACTGGGAGCGCAACGGCCGCGTCAGTGATTTCTGAATTCAATTACAGCACAGGAAAGTGAGTGGCCGCGGCGCCGCGGTGACCGTAAATTTAATCACATGATGCCTCGCCCGATCATTACAGCGCTGCTGGCCTTTTTCCTGGGTCTGCCAGCCCTGGCCTTTTCGATCCTCACCCTCTCGACGGGGGAGGTGCTGGCGCAGACCAGCGATGGCATCATTCAGCCATTTTCCAGCTCGAATGAGACCGGTTCCAGCCTCGGTACCGGTTTCGCGACCCCCGATAGCCGCGAGCCAGAATTGGGCCTTCCCGGGACCGCGCCGGCGGCGATCCTGCCGAACGCGCTGAATCCGGCAACGCTTGCGCCGCTATCAGGTCCCGTGCTTACACCCATTGCGCTGGAAACGCCGCCGGCCCCGATCGTGGTTGAGTTCTTCACATCCGAGGGCTGCACCACGTGCTTGCCTGCCGCCGATTACATGCGCGAGTTATCTCAGCGGCGAAACATCCTACCGCTCTCCTTCCACGTCGATTACTGGGATTATACCGGCTGGCGGGATCGTTTCGCTGCTCCCGCTTTCGCCGAGCGCCAACGCGCCTACACGGCGGCTCGTGGCAAAGCGGTGATGTATACACCGCAGATGGTCATCGCTGGCGCCATCGAAAGCCTCGCTACGGATCGTCAGGTTGTTGAAAAGGCGCTTAAGAAAGCCGAGCGGCGCCATGCGATGTATGCACTGGGTATCGGCAAGGATGTGTCTGGCGGTATCCATCTCATACTTCCACCAGCATCGCTCTCGGTGCCGGCCAGTCTCTGGCTTGTTACCTATACCCATGAAGAGGCGACCGATATAAAAGCTGGCGAAAATCGGGGCAAGCGTATGGTCTCCGCCAATGTTGTGCGCTCGTTACGTAAGATTGGCACCTGGAATGGCACGGCCGAAGATCGGCAGATCAGTCTCAGCGCCGAGGAAATCGCGCTAAAGCCCGACGCCTGCGCCATCATTGCCAATGAGGCGGAATTCGGCCCCGTTGTCGCGGCGGCGGCTTGGGATTTTGAAGATCTGTGGTAAGCGCATTCAAAGCAACCCACCGTCATTACAAGGGCGGTCTCTATCAGAAGTTATTCGATGTCACGCATAGCGAGACAGAAGAATTGCTGACGATTTATCTAACCGCCGACGGCAGACCTTTCGCGCGGCCCAAGGCAATGTTCGACGGCATGACGGAAGATGGCCGGCAGCGGTTTGTGCCGATTGACGGTGGCACTAGCGACTAAACCAGGTCGTCATGATACGCGAAGGCGTACCATCCACGAGTTTCTTTTAGCAGGTACCGGACGACCACAAACAAACTCATGGATGGTCGGCCTACGCCGACCATGACGGTGTGAATTTATAGGCCCGCGCTTAGTTCGTCTTCCCATGCAGCGCATTGGCGACGCCGGTCGAAACGCGATCGTAGCAATGCTGCGTCAATTCCTTGCGCGAGCGGAAATCGGCGATCGAGATGGGATCGTGAAATTCTACGACCACACGCGCAGGGGCGATGCGCGCAAAATGCCACAGATGGCCGCCAAGCGTCATGTCGCCATACCAAGCGAGATAAGGTCGATTGCCATATCCCATCGGCAGGGCTCTTAGCTTGGTATAACTCACGGAGACTGGCTGCACGGTCAGCTTGCCGCCTTTCACCTCGCGCTCGGCGACGCTGAGCAAAGCGGAGCGGAATGGCAGCACACGATTGCCATCATTTGACGTTCCTTCCGGAAAAAGGACGAGATTACCGCCGGCATCGAGGCGCCTTTGCAGATCGTCGCGCTGTCGATGGGTGGTGCCTCGCCGTCTGTCGACATAAACGGTGCGCTGCATCTTGGAAAGCCAGCCGAAGAGCGGCCAAGATCCCACCTCCGTCTTGGCGACGAAGCTGCCTTCAATGAGCGATCCGAGAACGGGGATATCGAAATAAGATGTATGATTACTGACGAAAAGCGTCGGTGTCACCGTCGAGATGCGGCCGCGTATCTCGACATCGAGACCGATCAAACGACAGCAGATTCGATGATAGAAGCGCGGCAATAGACTGCGACCGCGGACGCGCAGCAGCAGTAGAATCAGCTGCACCGGGCTCAATGCCACTGTTACGCCGAGATAGACGGACAAGCGCAAGGCGCCAAAGAGACTCGATCCGTGATCGAGATCGAAATGATGGGCCGGTCCCGGCGACATGATCAGGAACGGCGCATGATCAGAAGCTGGGGCACGATTAGGAATCGCCGCCGTAATCCGGCCGGGTGTAATGCTTCATATATTTGTTGGTGACTTCGGCCGTCACCACGACGATGGAGACGTCGACCGACCCGAATTCATGATCGATCACCGCCCCGTCGCCGACATAGCCAGAAAGGCGCAGATAGCCCTTGATGAGCGGTGGCAGCGAGGCCAGCGCTCGCCGCTCGTCGATGTCGGAAAGCGGCATCATGTTCATGTCGACATAACGTTCGGCTACGGCTTTGGGTCTGAATTGCTGTGGCGCCAGATGGCGATGATGCAGATAGGAAAGCGCCATGCGATGCGCTGTAGGATCGATGCCGGGAAAGCTTGCACAGCCGAACATTACTTCGACCTTATGGAAGAGGATGTAATCGGTGATGCCCTTCCACAGCAGCTGCATGGCCATCTTGTTGCGATAGGCTGGATCGACACAGGAGCGGCCCAATTCCAGGATTTCGCCCGGCCGGCTGACTAAAGGCGAAATATCGTATTCGGCGATCGAATAGAACCGGCCCGCCCGGCGCGCCTCTTCTCGGCGCAACAGACGATAGGTGGCAACAATACCTTTGACACCGGGACCGCGCGTGCGGTCGATGACGATGAGATGGTCGCAATAGGGATCGAAGGAGTCGAAATCGCGGCTCAGCTTGGTCATCTCGGCGCTGGGGATGGCACCCATCTCGCTATAGAACACACGATAGCGCAGCTCCTGTGCGGCGATGATTTCGGCTTCGGTTTCCGCGAGCCGGGCTTCGAGATCGCCGACGATGACGTCGACCGGCCGCTCGCGCCGGGCCGCAGCGACGATCATTTGTCGCTGCCTCCCGATGGCATGGCTCGCTTGGCCCGGCCCGAAAGAGCGATGTCGTCGTCATTGTCCTTGGTGAGCGGCACGGCATAGAGCTCCAGTCGATGGCCGACCAGTTTGTAACCGAGCTCGGCCGCGACACCCTTCTGCAGCTTCTCGATCTGCTCGTTGGTGAACTCAATCACCCGACCGGATTGGATATCGATCAGATGATCGTGGTGATCGTCCTTGGCTTCTTCATAGCGCGCTCGGCCGTCCCCGAAATCGTGGCGCTCGAGAATGCTCGCTTCTTCAAACAGGCGCACCGTGCGATAGACAGTGGCAAGAGAAATACCGGAATCAACCTGAGCGGCGCGTTTGTGCAGCAATTCCACATCGGGATGATCCTGGGCTTCTGAAAGCACACGCGCAATGATGCGGCGCTGGTCGGTCATCTTCAGACCTTTTTCGATACACAGCCGCTCCAGCCTAGATGGCACGCTTGCTTCACCGGTGTTCAATATTTTCGTCAAATTAGTGACATCCCGCTAGAGGGGCCGATATGGCACACAAGATCCATTGTGCCTTGGTTAACTGCCCGCAGCCAAGTATCTTGCTAGCTCTCTCAAAAACAGAGATTTATCAACGGATTAACGTCCGTCGCCGAATAAGAAACAGAATGATGCGGAGAAACCGGTTCCGAGCTTAGCCGCGCCGCCGCGCGGGTCGCTTGCGACCGCCGCGACCGAGGCCGAATTGGCGCGCGAGCGATGAGCGTTTCTTGGCATAATTGGGCGCCACCATGGGATAATCATCGGGCAGGCCCCACCGCGCGCGATACTGCTCGGGTGTCATGTCATAGGACGTGCGCAGGTGGCGCTTCAGCATCTTCAGCTTGATACCGTCCTCGAGACAGATGAGGTAATCCGGCGTCACCGATTTCTTCAGCGACACGGCAGGCTCACGATCGGCAACGTTCGCTGGACGTTTTGCGGCGATGCTGCCGGCCTGGCCGATGCTGGCGCCGCCACTCGCTAGAGCCGCGCGGATTTCGGCGATCAGCCGTGGGATTTCATGCACAGCTACCGTGTTGTGTGACAGGTATGCGACGACGATCTCGGTCACCAGGGGCAGAAGAGGATCGTTTTTGAGCATATCGCTCATGTCTTTTAATTCCTTATCTTAGCGACGGGCCAGTACTGGGCAGTAAAAGCCCCGGATCCGTCCATGAGAGTGGTGGGGATATATAGCCAGCGCTTCACCACCTGGCAATGAAACCAAGCTTATTATTTGCATTTCTTACAAAATTTTCAGAATCGCCGCGAATATTTGCCTCTAAAAGACTAGCTAATTCAATGTTTTCTCGAAAAGAATGGCGTCAGTCGGCCCTGGATAATATTGCTTACGCCGGCCGCAGGCCGTGAAACCCACCTTGGTATAACAGCCGATCGCCGCGCGATTACTTTCCGCTACTTCCAGCAGGGCGCGGGTGGCGCCCCGCGCGGCCGCGGCAGACATCAGATGATCCAACAGGAAGCGTCCTAGGCCCTGACCGCGCGCTTCCGGCAGCACGGCGATCAGCAATAGCTCAACTTCGTTAACGGCTTGCAGCATCATGCCATAACCCACCGGTTCGTCGCCAATAGAAACGATCTGACCGCTGGCACCGGGCATGGCGAGGATTTCGGTAAAGGACTTTACGCTCCAAGATCTGTCCCAGATCGCGGTAAAACAGCGCTGATGCAGCGCCGCCAACAATTCACTGTCGAACTGACCGATCGCTCGCAGCACAGGCGGCGCCATCGTCAGCGCCCCTTTGGTGCCGACACATCGGCGGGGCGCAAATAAAGCGGCACCGCTTTACTTGCATAAATTCCCGCGGGATCTGCGGCAAGCGAGAGAATGCTTACGGCATCAGCCGCTGCCGGATACAGCAACGTGCCGCTTGGCCACGAGCCCGGCCACAGCCCGATGCCATTGCCGGTAATGACGGCCGGCGGATGGGCCGCGAGGTCTTCGATCATCTCCGCCAGTGTCATGAAACGGGGCGGCGCGCGAAATCGAAGATCTGCCTCGAGGCGCGCCATGAAGGGTTCCTCGCGCCGGCTGTCGATGACGACCAGGATATCGTTCTGGCGCAGTGCCGGTGCCAGCTGTGCGGCTGCTGCTTGGAAATTGCTGATGCCTATAACGGGTTTGGATAATGCAAGGCCGAGGCCTCGCGCGGTCGCGAGCGCGATGCGCAGGCCGGTAAAGCCGCCTGGACCAGTGCCGACGGCAATGGCTGTAAGTGACATGAAGCCCACCCCAGTCTTCCTCATCACCGCATCGATCATGGGGGCCAAGGCCACCGCATGTCCGTGCTTCATGGCGACCTTTTCCGCGGCTAGGACCGAGCCGCCACGACCCAGTGCCACCGAACAGGTGTCACCGGCGGTATCCATGGCGAGAATGAGGCTGTCTGGCATGGTCGATTTCGATCTGGCCCGGCATTGGTTATGGCCGGCCCTTGGCGGGTCGGCCCTTAATCTGCTAAAGGCGGTTTAGAACGCGCGAGGAGCGGTGGCAAGATGAGCCTTGTTGAGATTACACCGGCGGAATTCGACGTCGATATCAATCTGGTCTATGCGACCAGTGACAATTTGAGCGGCCACGTCATCTACCGGACGCCGGATTGTTATTTGCATGAACGAGCCGCGGAATTGCTACGCCAAGCCGTGCGTCTCGCCCGACCTCTGGGGTTGCGCTTGAAGATCTTCGACGCCTATCGCCCGTCCGAGGCGCAATGGGCGCTGTGGAATGCTCTGCCGGACCCGGAATTCGTCGCCGACCCGCGGCGTGGTTCGCCCCATACACGCGGTGTCGCGATCGATCTGACACTGGTCGATCGCACTAGATGCGAGCTGGAAATGGGCACGGGTTTCGACCAAGCTATCCCGCAATCTCACCATGGCTCCACCGAGGTTTCGGTGACAGCCCAGCAGAACCGTTTCACCTTATTGGGAATCATGATGGCGGCGGGCTGGGACAATTATAAAAACGAGTGGTGGCATTATCAGCTTTTCAACAGCCGCGATTATCCGCTGATCGAGCAAGCACAGTTGAATCGTCCGATGATGTAAGATCACCTAATCCGCTACGGCATGTGGTGTTAGCGCTGGCGTGCCGGCGATCGATCGCGGCTTGCGGAACAGCATGAGCAACGGAGCGGCGCACAGTGTCACCCACATCATCAGCACGAAATCGTCAATATAGGCGATACTAGCCGCCTGGCGACTCACCTCGGCATCGAGGGCCGACAGCCCAGTCACCGTCTCAAGACTCCAGCTCTCCGGCAGATAGGGCGCATGCATCAGCGGGTTATAGATACTGACATGTTCGCCGATGCTTGCATGATTAATCTGTGAATTGCGCGACAATAAAGCGGTGACGATCGAGATGCCGATCGAACTGCCGATATTGCGCATGACGCTGAACATTGCTGCGGCTTCCGTCCGCAGATGTGGCGCTAGAGTTGAGAAAGTCATGGTGCTCAAGGGCACGAAGATGAGACCAAAGCCTAGGCCTTGGATGACGCCGCTTTCAACCAGCATGTATTCGGTGACGTCGAGGTTGAAATGCCCCATCCGCCATAGGGAGAATGAGGTGAGCGTAAGGCCGGTGAGAATGAGAAAGCGTGTATCGATTTTGCCCATGACGCGACTGACCAGCATCATCGAGAACATCGTGCCGATCCCACGCGGCACGAGCAGATAGCCGGTGGTCATAACCGGATAACCTTTGAGATGTTGCAGGAAGGGTGGCAGTAGCGCCATCGTCGCCAATAGAATGATGCCGATGATGAAAATAAAAACGAGACCAGTCACGAAATTACGGTCACTGAAAAGATGCCGATCTAAGAACGGTCGGTAATACGTGAACATGTGGGCGATGAACATATAAAGCGTCAGCGCTGCGATTAATCCCTCGATCACGATCTCGGTCGATTCGAACCAGGCCAGAAGCTCGCCACGATCCAGCATCATCTGAAACGAGCCGATGGCGATGGCTAGGAACGCAAAGCCGAGGCCGTCGAAGGGACGGTTCCGGTCCTTCGCTGTTTCCGGCACGAAAGCGAGAATGCCGCAAAGTGCGAGAATACCGAACGGTAGATTGATCAAGAATACCCAGCGCCAGTTGTAATATTCGGTTAGAAGGCCGCCTAGAGTCGGACCCAGGATCGGCCCGATCATGACTCCCACGCCCCACATGGCCATCGCCTTGCCGTGCTGGTCTCGCGGGAAAGTATCAAGCAGGATGGCCTGGCTCAGCGGGACCAGTGCCGCGCCGAAAACGCCCTGCAGCAGGCGGTAGATCACAATCTGATTAAGCGTGAAAGCGGCGCCGCAGAGGAGAGATGCGATGGTAAAACCAATCACCGACCAAACGAACAGCTGCTTGCGCCCGAAACGCTGCGATAGAAAACCGGTCGCTGGAGTCATAATGCCGGCTGCGACGATATAAGAGGTCAGTACCCAGGAGATTTGGTCTTGGGTCGCCGACAAGGTGCCCTGCATATGCGGTAGCGCCACATTGGCGATGGTCGTATCCAACGCCTGCATGATAGTGGCCAACATCACCGAGACAGTGATTAGTGTGGGTGAGGATTTGCGGCTCTGCATCAAAGCCAATCACTCCATTCGCACCCAAGCGGCAGCAGATTTGATGAAACTTGGTAAAACGCGGTGATGTTCAGTGTCGATATCGACAGTGACGCTCATGCCGGCACGCAGCAATGTGTTGTCGGCATTGGCGACAGGCTGGATGTGGAGTCGCACCGGTATGCGCTGAACGACCTTCACCCAATTACCGGTCGCATTCTGTGGCGGTAGCGCACTGAATTCGGCACCCGTCGCAGCGCCAATGCTGTCGACGATGGCGATGAACGCCGTGTCGGGATAGGTATCGACGCTGATCTGCGCTGTCTGCCCAGGGCGGACATAGGTGAGGTCCGTTTCCTTAAAATTGGCTTCGACCCAGAGATCTTCGCCGGAAATCAAGCTCAAGATTGGCCGTCCAGTTGTCGCATAATCGCCAGGGCGAAGGTTATCGATCTGCGAGATAGTGCCGTCTGCCGGGGCCAGCAAGTTGGCATGGCGCAGATCGCGCAAGGCAGCATCCACCTGGGCCTGCGCCGCGCGATAACGGGGATGATCTTCCGGTCTGACGTCAGGATTGCCAGCAAGTTCGGCAAGGATACGCTGGATGTCTTCGCGAATGCCGGCAACCTGGCGCTGAGCCACATCCCGCTCGTTGCGGGCGGCATCGAATTCCGATTCTGAGATGATCTTGCCCGCGACTAATTTCTGGCGCCGATCGTATTCGCGCTGCGCCATGCCGAGCGTCGAACTGGCGGCCTGCAAATCTTGCTCGCGCTGGCGATAGCTGGCCTTAAGCGCGGTGATATCGTTATTGACGGTTTCTCGATTGGCTTCGGCTTGTGTTAGGGCGATGTTGAGCGGTTCGGTATCGAGGCGCATCAGCAGCGTACCGGTCTTCACCGCTTCGTTCTCATGTACCAACACGTCTGTGACGCGGCCGGAAATATCAGTGCTGATTTGAACTTTGTGTGCTTTCACATAGGCGTTGTCGGTTTCGACGAAGCGGCCGCCGATCATGTAGATATAGCCGGCACCCACCACCACAAGGACTGGAACGACACCCAGCAAAAGCGTTCGGCGATAGCGCCGCCACAAGCTGGGATTGGTGGTTGATATGCCGATGGATGCGTCTCCAGACAATGCGGCCCGACGGCCCTTTCCGTTTTCATCGGCCTTTTCAATTTCATCAGACATTTTCGTTCTCTCGATAACTTTCATCCGTAGGGGCGGATTTGGCCGGGCTCGTTAAATTCTGACGCATGCGTAGAAAATGTTCATACATCTCCGCCTGCGCACTTTCGGGTATGCCAGCCATCATCACCGTGCGAGTCTGGGCACCCAGTTCCTGCATCTTGGCAAGGATTGGATGCGCCTTTTCAGTGAGGTAGATCAGCCGCGCGCGGCGATCCTTCGGGTCGGCGCGACGCTCGATCCAGCCCGCTTCCTCCAGACGGTCGAGTAGCCGCACGAGCGTGATCGGCTCCAGATCCATGACATCGGCAATGGCGGCCTGATTGGAACCTTCATTGCGTCGCAGATGCGCTAGCACCGACCATTGCGCTCGGGTCAAGCCCAAGGACTTTGCACGCCGGTCGAAGTCGCGCCGCATCAACCGAGCTGCGTCATAGAGCAAAAAGCCGAGGCTGGGCTCGCTAGGATCGAATGGTTTTTTCAAGAAGAGAACCCATTATTCATTAGTCACTGTATAATATAAGCTAGCTCATCATATGTGCAAGCAGTTAGCTGCACTCTTCTTATCTATTTGATTTATATGAATTCTGCGGAGTGGCGCCGATTTCGGTGCTGCTGGCGCGGTAGTTGGCATTGAAGGTGCTGGAGGCGAGAGACGTGTCGCTGTGGAGATCGCGGTGCGGCGATATCCGGTCAATTGATCTTCAGGCTATGCGACAGGCCTCCGCGAAATCGAGGCGCGGGTTGCGCGGATGCAAGGCCGCTTTGTCACCATAGCCAATATTGCAGATGAAATTCGAGCGCCAACTGGTTCCAGCAAAGAACGTTTCGTCAACCATCTTCTTATCGAAGCCAGACATGGGGCCGCAATCGAGGCCGAGCGATCTGCAGGCGACAATGAAATAGGCGGCCTGCAAGGTTGAGTTACGAAAGGCTGTCTCTTCGATCACCGCCGGCTTTCCAGCGAACCATGAACGCGCCGTCGGATCATGGAAAAGGCGCGGCATCAGCTCGTAGAACTCAATATCCTTCGCGAAGATGGAGGTTGCTGGTGCCGCCATGGTCTTTGCGCGATTCCCTTCGGAACTCGCCGGTTCAAACTTCTTTTTGGCGTCGGACCCGCGGACGAAAAGGATGCGTAAGGGCTGACTATTGCCGCTGGTTGGTCCCATCCGCGCCAGTTCATAGGCTTGTTGCAGTAGCACATCGGGTACGGGTTTATCGAGCCAGCGGCTATACGTGCGTGCCGTGCGGAAAATGAGGTCGAGATCGGCATCGTCGAGGGGGCGAAGATCGGTCGTCATGGTGCTTATCCGGAAAGGGGAAATGAAAAGGGGCGCCGATGGCGGCGCCCCTGGGAGGGGTCATTGCGGGGGATCAGATTGGCCGGACTTCGAGCACTTCCGGCACATAGTGCCGCAGCATGTTCTCAATGCCCATCTTCAGGGTCGCGGTCGAGCTGGGGCAGCCAGAGCACGAGCCCTGCATGTGCAAATACACGACGCCGTCCTCAAAGGAGTGGAAGGTGATGTCACCGCCGTCTTGCGCCACGGCCGGGCGCACGCGGGTCTCCAGTAATTCCTTGATCTGGACAACGATTTCATCGTCATCCTCGCTCGAAGCGGCCGGTGCCGTTTCGCCCGCCGCCAGCATGATTGGCTGGTTGGTGGTGAAATGCTCCATGACGACACCAAGCAAGGCTGGTTTCAGCAGCGCCCAATCCTTTTCGTCAGCCTTGGTGACTGTAATGAAATCGCCGCCAAGGAAGACGCGCTTGACGCCATCGACACCGAACAAGCGGCTGGCCAGCGGTGAGCGTTCCGCACCTTCGGCACGGGCAAAGTCAGCCGTGCCCTCGCCCATGACGGCGCGCCCAGGTAGGAATTTGAGAGTCGCTGGGTTTGGTGTCTCTTCGGTCTGGATGAACATGGCGGAACTCCGCTAAAGTGATGAAAGCTTTTCTTATCATCCAAGGTAGCGCGGGATGGCGGACCTTCAACCCTTTTTTTCCGTAATAGCTTTATC
>CAYOYT010000046.1:0-10738 GCA_964408245.1 uncultured Dongia sp.
GTGGAATTGTGAGCCGCTCGCGGAACCGTGAGGGCGAATTGGGACTGGTGTCGACGCCGATTGGCAATCTTGGCGATCTTTCGCCCCGGGCGGGCGACTATCTTAAATCCGCCGATGCCATCGCCTGCGAGGATTCGCGCATCAGCATCCGCCTGCTGCAGCATCTGGGGCTGAAAAAACCGCTACTTTCCTATCATGACCACAATGCCGACGAAATGCGACCCAAGCTGATCGAGCGGATCAAAAATGGTGAGACAATTGCACTGATATCGGATGCCGGCACGCCGCTCATTTCCGATCCTGGCTTCAAGCTGGTGCGCGAGATGGCAGCGCTTGGCCTTAAGGTAACCGCGCTGCCCGGCCCCTCCGCCCCGATCATGGCGCTGATTCTCTCCGGTCTGCCCACGGACCGCTTCTTGTTTCTGGGCTTCCTCGACGCCAAATCCGCCGCTCGCCGGGCAGAACTGGAGGAAATCGCCGGTCTGCGTGCCTCGCTTATCTTTTTTGAAACGGCGCCGCGTCTCACGGCGGCGCTCGGCGATCTGCGCGAGGTGTTGGGCGATCGGCCGGCAGCAGTGGCGCGGGAGCTCACCAAGATGTTTGAGGAAGTCCGCCGCGGGTCACTGCAGGATTTATACGATCATTACACGCAAGCGGGGCCACCGAAGGGCGAGATCGTGATTATCGTCGGTCCCCCCGTCGCCGGCAGTGGACCCAGTGCCGAATCGCTTGACGATGCCTTGCGCACGGCCTTGCGGGTCATGCGTGTCAAAGAGGCAGCCGAGGCGGTGGCGGCGGCGACCGGCCTTCCTAAGCGGCAGGTCTATCAGCGAGCGCTTCAATTGAAGCAGGAAACCGGCAGCGATGCATAATCGGCGCCAGCGCGGCGCCAGCGCGCGTCGCATCGGGCTCTGGGCGGAAAGCCTTGCTGTTGCTTATTTGCGGCTCAAGGGCTACCGCGTGTTGGAGCGCAATTGGCGCTCGAAACTGGGCGAGATCGATATCTTGGTCCGGAAAGGCAATATCCTTGCTTTGGTCGAAGTGAAAAACCGGGGCGATACCGCCCTCGCTCGCAGTGCGGTGATGAGCCGCCAGCGCCAGCGCCTCGTCCGCGCCCTTGCCCATTATCTGAAAACACGCCCAGAATTGACCGCCCTGGATCTGCGCTGTGATGTGGTCGCTTTTGCCAAATTGGGCTGGCCGACACATATCCTGGATGCGTGGCGGCCAGACGCCTTCTAAGGTGCTTTATCTAACTTAGGTCGCTTTCTGGCTCAAATTTCACAAATAGTTAGCGCCATTCGTTAAGAGTTCTCTTGAGCCGTAATCGGAGTTCGGGCATGATTCGCGGCATGACTCCGGGCATGCCGCGATTTGCTGGTTCCTTGCCACACCCACCGCAGCGCTTGGCAGCGGCGGAAACGGCCGGCTTTTTTCTGGTGATCGGCCTTTTGCTGGTGGTCAGCCTCGGCGGCTGTTCGCCGGTCGGCACGGCGGTAGGCGTTGCCGCTACCACGATCAATCTCGCTACCCAGGAGCGCGGCCTGGTGAATGGGGTCGACGATAACCTCACTTGGGTTGGTATCAACGAGCGGCTGCTGCGGCACGACCAGAATCTTTTTCAGAAGGTGAGCTTGCAGGTCCATGAAGGGCGCGTGCTGCTGACCGGCTTTGTGCAGAAGCCGGAGGACAAGCAATTGGCGACCGAGGTTGCGTGGCAGTCAAGCGGCGTGCGCGAAGTCAAAAACGAAATCAAAATCGGGCGCTCGCTCGATTTTGGCGATTACAGCGAAGATGCGTGGCTCATCCAGCGACTGCGCCTGAAGTTGATGGCGGACCAGCAGGTGCGCGCCAACAATTTCAGCATCGACTGCATCCGCTCCACGATTTATCTGACGGGTGTGGCGAAAAACGATGCCGAGCGTCAGCGCGTCATTAATCACGCGCGCGACATCGCCTATGTGCACAACGTCGTCAGTTACGTGCGTCTGGCGGACGACCCGTTGCCGGCCATCCCGGCCAAGAAACCCTACGCTGCTCCACCACCAGGCCCGGCCAAGAAGAGGGCACCAGCTGACGAGCCTCTGATCGCGGCGACGGCGGAACCACTGCCATCGACATCTGGCCAGGTAACGTCCAGCCAGGTATCTGGACGTAAATCCACCTCGATCCGGCCAGCAGCCACTGAAAAAAACGCCGGCGCGCAAACCGAGCTTCTGCCCCGCTCCACGCAACCAGCGACACAGAAGAGTGTTCCGGCTAGATTGCCGTAAAGCACATCATCATTCGCGTCAGTGCCATGCCAGAAACGAATGCCCGCAACGAGATCGAGGCGGACCTCAACCGGGTCGGCGCTTTGCCTGATACCGAGATCGATCTGGCGGAGACGGCGTTGTCCCTGGCGGCAATCGAGCGGCCGGAGGTCGCACGCCATCCTTATCACCTGCATTTGGCGGCCATCGCAGATGCGATGAAGATGGCAGCGGGTCTGCCCTTATTGGCGCAAAGCGGGCAGGAGGGGCTCGACGCGCGCTGCCAGATGCTCGCTGAGATTATGTCCGGCGAGTTCGCCTATCGCGGCGACCGCATGAGTTATGACGATCTGCAGAACGCCGATCTGATGCGAGTCATCGATCGACGACAGGGTCTGCCGGTGGCGCTTGCTATTCTTTATATTCATGCCGCCCGCAGCCAAGGCTGGCAGATCGAAGGTGTCAATTTCCCTGGCCATTTCGTTATCCGCCTGTTCCATGACGGACGGGCGGCGATCCTCGATCCTTTCGACGGTGGGCGCGCGCTGGAGACCGGTGATCTACGCCAACGTTTAAAGACGACCTTGGGCGACACGGCCGAATTGCAGCCGAGCCATTATGCCGGTATCAGCAATCGCGATATCCTCCTGCGCCTGCAGAACAATATCAAAGTGCGTTTGATCCAGGAAGGTAATCTGACACGCGCAGCGGCGGTGGTTGATCGCATGCTGATGATCGCGCCTGAGGCAACGGCATTCTGGCGCGAGGCTGGGCTAATCCACTCGCGTCTTAGCAACCTGCTTGCCGCCAAGCTTGCCTTGACGCGCTTTCTAGAAACCGCTGACAACGATGCTCAGCGCCATCAGGCGGCTCGCCTGCTACAAGACATCAACCAGCGTCTGCAATAGTTTACCTGTTTCGTCATGCAATGCCGCGGACGTTGCGTCATCGGCAGCCGCCGCTAAACTGCCCCCTAACTTGTTTCTGCCAAGGAAGATTCATGAAACTCACTGTCGCCATCCAAATGGATCCTGTCGAATCGATCGATATCGACGGCGATTCTAGCTTTGTCCTGGGCCTTGCTGCGCAGAAGCGTGGGCATAGTCTCTATCATTATCATCCACGCCAGCTTTCCTGGCGCGATGGCAAAGTAACGGCCAGGGCGCGGCCCGTGGTATTCCGGCGCGAGCGTGGCAACCATGCGACCCTGGGTGCTGAGGAGGTTCTTGATCTTTCCAAACTCGATGTGATCCTCATGCGCCAAGATCCGCCCTTCGACATGGCGTACATTACCGCGACCCATATCCTGGAGCGTATTCATCCTGATACGCTGGTGGTCAATGACCCCAATCAGGTGCGAAATGCGCCGGAAAAGCTTTCTGTCACGGAATTTAAAAACGTCATGCCGCCGACGCTCATCACCAGCGACCAGCGGGAGATTATGTCTTTCCGTGCCGAGCACAAGGATATCATCCTCAAGCCCTTGTTCGGTAATGGTGGTGCCGGAGTATTTCACGTCAAGCCGGATGATGAAAATCTCGCCTCCCTTCTCGAGATGTTTACGCAATTCTATCGCGAGCCGATCCAGATCCAGCGCTACGAGCCGACGGTACGCCAGGGCGACAAGCGCATCATCCTGATCGATGGGAAGGCGGTGGGTGCCATCAACCGCGTGCCAGCGCAAGGCGAGGCGCGCTCCAACATGCATGTCGGCGGTCAGGCCGTGAAGTCGACTCTCACCAAACGCGAGGAAGAAATCTGCGAGATCATCGGCCCGGAGCTGAAGCGGCGCGGCCTGATCTTTGTCGGTATCGACGTCATCGGCAATTACCTTACCGAGATCAATGTCACCTCGCCCACGGGCCTGCAGCAAATCAACCGCTTTGATGGCGTATGTCTCGAAGATCAGATCTGGGACGCGATTGAAGAGCGACTCTGACGAAACTTTCCTATCCGCGAGATCTTTCGCCAAGGAAAATCGAAACAAAAATACGGGGCTGCGGCTACTCGACGATGGGGAGCGAGGGCATCGTGGCCTGGCGGCGGCGTTGCCGTGCGAGCAGCGTTTCACGGTGAATGATGTAAACGCCGCTCGCCACCACGACGATGCCACCGGCGATGAGATAGCGATCTGGCGATTCATCGAAGATAAGGAAGCCGATCAAAAAACCGTAGACCAGCGCCATGTACTCAAACGGTGCCACGATTGAACCCGCCGCGCGGCGGAAGGCGGTGGTGAGGGCGATTTGAGCGGCGCCGCCCATTATGCCGATGAGTAGCAGCAAACTAAACTCGCTCCACTGGCTCGGCATGCGCCAAGAGAAATCCGGATCGACATGTCCGAGGGGCAGGGTGATCAATGATGCCAGCATGGCGAAAACGGTAAAATAAAAAACGATGGTAGTGGGTGATTCATTGGCTGACATCTTGCGGATAGACATCATCGCTAGCGCATAGAAGCAAGCGGCGAGCAAAGGTACCAGCGCTGCTGGATCGAATACGCCGGACCCGGGGCGGGTCATGATCATGACGCCGATAAAGCCGACGAAGACGGCGCTCCAGCGACGCCAGCCCACTCTCTCGCCCAGGAATGGTATTGACAGCATGGTTAGGAAGATCGGGCTGGAAAGACCCAGCGCGATGGCGTCGGAAAGCGGTAGCAGCTGGTAAGATAAGAAATAGCAATACATCGCCGAGACGCCGAAGACACCACGCCACACATGTCCCCAGGGCTGTGATATGGCGAGACGCAGGCGTTTCTCGACGACTAGCATGTAGCCGATGAGCGGAATGAAGGCGAAAAGATTGCGCACGAAAATCAGCTCGCCCGTGGGATAGCCGTAATCTTGGGACACAAGCTTGATGAGGCCGTCCATCGCGGTGAAGATCAAAACGGCTAAATTCATCAATAGGATGGCTAAAATCGGTCGATCTGAAGTGTAAGAAAAGGTCGTCATGAAAGGGGGCTGGCATGCTGGAGGAATCGTGACCTACCATAGCGGCCCCGTCGCCAAGGAGCCATATCAGAAAGCAAGCGCCAAAAAACGCAAAGCTGGTGCGCGCGATCACAGCGCACACCATGGCCAAGGACACGCGTGCGCGCTAAATAAATATGGTTAACTCGTGGGATGGCGAGCGCCTGCAGATGAAAGGATCAGTCGAGATGCCCGCTCTCTCTCGTCAGCTTTGGCGATTGCCAGCAATCGTTGCCGCGGCAGCTTTCTTACACTTTGCCGCGTCCGCCGGTGCCGCGGCGGAACCACGTATCGCCCTCGTCATCGGCAATGCGAACTACAGTGGTGAGTTCAAGCATCGAGGAAACCCGATCAACGACGCTATATTGATAACAGAATCGCTCAGTAAGGCTGGCTTCGATGTCACGACTGCGACCGATGCCGATCAGAAAGAGATGAAGCAAGCGATCGACGAGTTCGGTGCGAAGCTTGCTGCTGCAGGGCCCGAGGTTACGGCTTTGTTTTATTACGCTGGTCATGGTCTGCAAGAACCGTATGGATATTATCTCTTTCCCGCTCATGCTGAGATCAAGCGCGAAGTTGATCTCAAGCGCAATGCGATCTCCGCCGATATTGTTCTGAAGCAGATGCAATTTGCCGATGCGCGAGTCAGTATCCTTATCTTTGATACCTGTGATGAAAACCCATCGCCAATAAGCTTTCGGGCGGCGCGGATCGGTAAGGGGCAAACGGCGCCGCGTGGCTCCCTCGTCGCTTATTCGATGGCGCCGAGCGACGAGGCGAACGGCGATGTCATGAACGACAGCAACGGAATAAACAATCCCTATACTGCAGCCCTCGCTCAGGCCGTCACCACGCCTGGACTTAGCATCGAGGAAGCTTTTCATGTAGCGCGAGACAATGTCCGCGCCCAAACCGGCAATGCGCAAATTCCATGGCAATCCTCGTCGCTCGCGGAGCCCTTCTATTTCATACCAAAGGAGGCGATGCAGGCGACGGGCACGAACATAGTGCAGGTGGCCACATCCGCAACATCGCCCGCCGGGGTCGATCAAGATGCCCGCGAGATTGAGTTCGCTTTATGGAATTCGATTAGCGACAGCAACGATCCAGCCGATTTCGCGGTATATCTCAAGCAGTACCCCAATGGCAATTTTGCCAAGCTTGCCCGGAACAATCTCAACCTGTTGACGGGAAATACAGCATCGGTCCTTGCGCATCACCCGCAGATGTCCAAGCTCCAAGGCGCACGCCCAGCACCATCATTCCCTTTGCCGCAAGACCTCGCGACGCGGCTGCGGCCATCACATGCCGCAGCTACAATGACAGCCTATCTTTTCTAGATCGGTTGGCTGAATGCGAGATAGCATTGACGGCGACCGAGCTCGATACCGCAAAGCGCGCCAATATCAGCGATATGATCGGGCGGATACAATATAATCTCGAGAATTATGAAGCTCTTGAGACCGCCTATCGCGAAGCGATGCGCGCCGCGCCGACTAAACCTATGTATGTCAGTAATCTCGCCAACACGCTTACGGCGATGGGGCGCTATCCCGAATCGATTGAGGCTTACAGCAAGGCGACTGAGCTCGACCCAGATTTGCTGCGGCAGGCAGAAAGCCGAGAATAGGTGGCTTTAGTAAGAATGCTTGATCACGATCTTGAGCGCTTAGATTCTAGCTTTTCACCGTCATGAGGTTGGATTAAACTTTTATGCATGAAAACCCAGCGCCCATTCACGTCGATCTTGGCCAAGCTGAAAGATGCTAGTCTGCGGCCGACGCGACAGCGACTTTCGCTCGCTAAGCTTTTGTTTGAAGGCGGCGATCGTCATGTTTCGGCCGAAGACCTTCATGCCGAAGCACTCGCCAGCCGCATCAAGGTGTCGTTGGCGACGATCTACAACACGCTGCATCAATTCACCGCGGCCGGTCTGCTGCGCGAGATCGTGGTGGAGCCGGGTAGATCTTATTTCGATAACAACATGACGCCACATCACCATTTCTTTTTTGAAGATGAGAGCCGGTTGATGGATATTCCCGCCAGCGAGGTTTTACTGAGCCGCCTGCCAGAACCGCCCCAGGGTATGAAAGTGGCGCGTGTCGATGTCATTGTCCGGGTTGCGAACAATTCTTAAATTCGTATGTGGATCAGTGACTAAACAATCTCATTAAAACTATTCCAATCCGTTGACAGGGCAAAGGGCAGCAGCCTAGCATCCCTGACACCAATGAGCTTGTCGCGGCCTTCTATCTGCCGATGGCGGAGTGAAGCGTCGCACCAAGAAGCCCACGCAACCCATTTAGCTAGGGAGACGAAAATGGCTGCTTTAAAAGGCTCCAAGACTGAGGGCAATCTGAAGGATGCCTTTGCCGGCGAAAGCCAGGCCAATCGGCGCTATCTCTATTTCGCACAGAAGGCTGATGTCGAAGGTTATAATGACGTCGCGGCTGTGTTCCGTTCGACGGCGGAAGGCGAAACCGGTCACGCCCACGGTCATCTTGAATTCCTCGAAGAAGTGGGCGATCCGGCGACGGGTCTGCCTATCGGCTCGACCGCGCCCAATCTCAAGGCCTCGATCGCGGGTGAGACGCACGAATATACCGATATGTATCCAGGCATGGCGCGCACGGCGCGTGAGGAAGGTTTCGACGAGATTGCCGATTGGTTCGAGACGCTCGCCAAGGCCGAAAAATCCCATGCCGGCCGCTTCCAAAAGGCGCTCGATACGCTGGGTTGACCTCTCAGACTTGAGCCAAGACGATTCCAGCCGCTGGTCCCCAAAGACCGGCGGTGGATATCGTTCGCGAAGATTGCTCCTGCAACCCAGCGTATGAGGGAAATCGATGCGCGAAGGCAGCTTGGAAGCCCCGTTCCGTCACAAGATCGATTGGCGGAACCCAGATTTCTACGACATGGACAAAATCAACGCGGAGATGCATCGCGTCTTCGACATCTGCCATGGTTGCCGCCGCTGTTTCAATCTGTGTGATTCCTTCCCGCGCTTATTTGATCTGGTCGATGAGAGCCCGGATGAAATGGCGGGCGTCAACGTCGCGGATTACAAGAAAGTCGTCGACGCTTGCACGCTCTGCGATCTCTGCTTCATGACCAAATGCCCCTATGTACCGCCGCATGAATGGGCGCTCGATTTCCCACATCTGATGTTGCGCTACCGAGCTGCCGAGCTCAAACAGGGTAAGAACGACAAGATCTATGCGCAACTCACCGAAACTGACCGCAACGGCAAGGCTGCGGGCATCGTGGCACCGCTCGTCAATGCCGTTGCTCAGAATGGTGCTGCACGCCAAATGATGGAGAAGGTCGCCGGTATTGACCACCGCGCGCATCTTCCTAAATTTCACGGCCGCACGTTGGTGTTGCGTGCGATGGAAGAAAAGCCGGCCCTTAATAAGGAGGCCCCCGCCTATGGCCGCAAGGCGGTGCTCTATGCGACCTGTTTTGCCAATTACAACAACCCCGATATCGGCATGGCGACTTTAAAGGTGCTTGCCAAGAACGGTGTCGAGACGGAAGTGATCTATCCCCGTTGCTGCGGGATGCCCCAATTGGAGCAGGGCAATGTGGCGCGGGTCGCCGAACACGCGCAGTCGGTCGCTGACTCATTATTGCCCTATGTCGATCAAGGCTATGACGTCATCGCGTTGGTGCCGTCTTGCGCGCTCATGTTGAAATTCGAATGGCCCCTGATCCTGCCAGATGAGGAGAGGATCAAGCGCCTTTCCAATGCCACGTTCGATGTGGCCGAGTATGTCGTCGATATCGCCAAGCGCAATGGCCTGGCGCCCGGGTTGCAGCCTCTTGACGGCGGTGTGGCACTTCATATCGCGTGCCATGCGCGGGCACAGAATATGGGCCAAAAAGCCACCGAGATGCTGAGGCTTATTCCCGACGCCGATCTTGCCGTGATGGAGCGATGCTCGGGTCATGGCGGTGCCTGGGGTGTGCTGGCCGAAAATTTCGCGGTAGCGCTCAAGGTCGGCAAACCCGTCGCTCGGCAAGCAATCAAGGCCGCCAAGAAATACGTCGCATCGGAATGCCCTCTGGCGGGTGCGCATATCCTGCAAGGGATCGGCGCACTGGAGCCCGGTGAGCAACCAGAAGAACAAGCACTCCATCCAATCGAGCTCTTCGCGCGGGCTTACGGAGTGATGTAGCCTTGTCGGCACTCGTCGACGGCGAGGATGACGACAAGAGGCAAGATCAAGGACCTTCACCATGACAGCGACGCGCAAGAAAGAAATCACGACGGCCGATATATTACCGGCTGCGGAATATACCAAGCTTCGCCACGAAAAGCGCCAAGCCATCGTCGCCCTTAAGAAGAAGAGGCGTATTGAGGTAGGTCCGGTCGCCACATTCTATTTCGAGAATTTCGATACTATGCTGCAGCAAGTACAAGAGATGCTGCATATTGAAAAAGGGGGCGATGAGCAATTGGCGGACGAGCTACGCGCCTATAACCCCCTCATTCCGCAGGGGCGCGAGTTGGTTGCGACAGTGATGTTCGAGGTCGACGACCCAGTGCGCCGTGCCAATTTCCTCGCTCGACTGGGCGGCGTCGAGAATACTGCCTTCATCCGGATCGGACTTGCGACAGTGAGGGGCTTGCCTGAGAAAGACCAGGACCGCACCAACGAAGCCGGCAAGGCATCATCGGTACAATTCATTCACTTTCCCTTCGACGATAAGGCGGTCACCGCTTTCAAAAAAGCGGGCACACAGGTCATTATTGGCTTCGAGCATTCGGCCTATGGCCATATGGCAGTGATGAGCGAAGAATCGCGGGCGACGCTCGCGGGCGACTTCGATTGACGGATTGCCTTCCGCGTCATGCTGGCCTGAACGTTTGGGTCAGTGCGTTTGGGTCAGTGCGTTCAGATTAGTCTTCCAGCACTTCCTGCGGATAGACGCCCCAGAATTCGGTCTTCATCATCCAGCCTTTATAGCCCTGAGCATCGAGCCGACACCATTCGGCGGTGCATTCGATGACCTTGAGGACCACGCCGGGGTCGACGAGGGCCACGGGCTTGGCGCCAGCATCGGGTGTCTCACGCAAAGGGCGTTGGCTGTCGCGCACAATGACATGGCGCTTGCCGACGAGCAGAGTAGATTTTACCCAACCAACAACGCCGTCATGGTCGCGGACCCGGCGCCAGATATCGAACTCCTCGATAATCTCGACTGGGAGGCCTGCCCGCTGATACGTCCACATGATCGGATAGGTCTCGCCGGGGCCACCGCGCATATTGACCTCGCCCGATTGCAGGCTGGCAAAGCGCGGCAGAGGCAGTTTTTCTTGCGCCAGCGCGAGGCCGGCGCCAAGCCAGGCGGCACCTAGCGCTATAATGAATGCTATCCGGCGAAGAATGCTTGAAAATTTCATGTAATTAGTCCGATTCGCGTGCATATCCAGGCGATATAGGGGCAATCGAGCGGGGTCAAGCCCTGGGGTCAAGACAAAGAAACCGAATGTGATCTGGGAAC
>CAYOYT010000047.1:0-10729 GCA_964408245.1 uncultured Dongia sp.
ATCTATATCCAGGGTGAGGACATCGCCCAGTCGGATCCGAACACCAAGCACGTCACTGCCGGGCTCGAGGCAATGGAATGCGTCGTCGTTCAAGACATCTTCCTGAATGAGACTGCGAATTACGCCCATGTCTTCCTGCCGGGGACCACCTTCCTCGAGAAGGACGGCACCTTCACCAACGCTGAACGGCGCATCAACAGGGTGCGGCAGGCCATTCCGCCCGTGCCGGGCTATGCCGATTGGGAAGTGACAATCATGCTGTCCAAAGCGCTTGGCTATCCGATGACATATAGCCATCCGTCGGAGATCATGGATGAGATCGCGGCTCTCACACCGACCTTTAAAGGCGTTTCCTATGCCCGGATCGACGAGATGGGGTCGATCCAATGGCCCTGCAATGACGCGGCGCCTAACGGTACCCCGACCATGCATATCGACAAATTCGTGCGCGGTAAGGGCCGCTTCATGATTACGGAGTTCGTGCCGACGGAAGAAAAAGTCGGACCCCGTTTCCCGCTCATCCTCACCACCGGTCGGATCTTGAGTCAGTACAATGTCGGCGCCCAGACGCGGCGGACTGGCAACATCGCCTGGCACCCAGAAGACATTCTGGAGATCCATGCTCACGATGCCGAGCAGCGCGGCATTCGCGACGGCGATAATGTTGCCATTGTCAGCCGCGTTGGCGAGACCAGCCTCAAGGCCGTCATATCGGAACGCATGCAGCCGGGCGTGGTCTACACCACCTTCCACCATTTCGGTACGGGCGCCAATGTCATCACCACCGATTTCTCGGATTGGGCGACGAACTGCCCGGAATACAAAGTAACGGCGGTCGAGGTACGACTCTCCAACCATCAATCGGAATGGCAACGGGAAAACGCGCTCTTCCGTCAAGCCTCGCGCCGCATCACCAAGGCGGCCGAATAAGCGATGCGCAAGAACCTGCCGCAATCGGAAGACGTCGCGCCGAAAGAATTACCGGCGGTGGTGCAGCCTACCAGATTGCGTCAGCTTGCCTTCGATGGCGGCATCGTCGATCGGCTCGATTTTCTGGCCGAGGAAGTACCGGTCGCCATGGTCTATAACGGCGTCAGTCATGCCGTCATGATGGCAAGTCCAGCCGATCTCGCTGACTTTGCCCACGGCTTTTCGCTCAGCGAAGGCATCATTGAGAGCCTCGGCGACATCCGCGATGTCGAGACAGTTGCGCATGAAAAGGGTGTTGAGCTCAATATCGAGCTCGCCTCGGAACGCTTCCATAAATTAAAAGAACGCCGCCGCACTATCGCCGGCCGCACCGGCTGCGGACTTTGCGGTCTGGAGTCGCTGGAAGCCGTGGCGCGCGATCTTCCCACCATCGCCGCACAAATCCGCGTGCCGCTCGGTATCGTCGAAAAGGCGCTCGCGGCCTTGCCGCCCGCTCAGCTGCACAATGCCAAGGCACATGCGCTCCATGCCGCGGGTCTTGCTGATAACGACGGCCGGCTGCTGTTGGTGCGCGAGGATGTCGGGCGCCATAACGCTCTTGATAAGCTGATCGGCGCGTCACTCAAAGCAAAGATCGATCCCGCGCAGAGCCTTGCCCTCATCACCAGCCGCTGCTCACTTGAGATGGTTCAGAAAGCGGCAATCGCCGGTTTCCCAATCCTCGTCTCCGTCTCGGCACCCACTGCCATGGCCGTGCGCCTAGCGGCGGTGGCCGGCATCACCTTGCTGGCACTCGCCCGGCATGACAGCGTGCTCATCCTCACCCATCCGCAGCGCATTCTGCCTTAGGGGGACATCATCTTGGACGACAACCGTCTCATTTTCATGGCGAACCAGATCGGCGATTTCTTCAAATCCTACCCGGAGGACGAAGCCATCGAGGGCATCGCGACCCATATCCAGAAGTTCTGGGATCCACGCATGCGCCGTGGCATCTTCACCCATCTTGCCCAAGGTGGTGCGGGCCTCAACCCGCTGACACTCAAAGCCCTGCAGCAACTCGCCACCAAACAGCCCGATCTTGCCAAGAGTGCGTAAGGCATGCTTGTCCGCCAGTTCGTCTATCTCGCAGCGCTCGCCCGCGAGCGGCATTTCGCACGGGCAGCGGCGGCGTGCAACATCACGCAGCCGGCGCTCTCCACAGCGCTCAAGCAACTCGAAGAAGAGCTCGGCGTGCCGCTGGTCGAGCGCGACAAGCGTTTCAAGGGTTTCACACCTGAGGGGCAGGAAGTGTTGCTCTGGGCGCGGCGCATCTTGTCGGATTACGACTCATTGCGGCAAGGCATCCAGAACGCCAAGCGCAGTCTCACCGGCAATTTGCGGCTGGGGGTCATCCCCTCCGCTTTGCCGCTGGTGCCGCTGGTGACCGACCCACTTTACGATCGCCATCCGCAGGTGCGCGTGACCGTGTGGTCGACCTCCTCGGCCGAGATCCAGCAAGGTATCGATCATTTCGAGCTGGAGGCCGGCATCACTTATCTTGAATCTGAACCGCTGAAAGGCGTATTGCAGAGGTCGCTTTATACCGAACGCTACGTTCTGCTAACGTCGGAATATGGGCCGCTGGGCAAGGCCAAATACGCCACCTGGCGCCAAGCCGCGGAACTGCCGCTTTGCTTGCTCACCCCCAACATGCAGAACCGGCGCATTATCGACAGCATTTTCAAATCGGTCGATTGCGCGCCGCGCCCGCAGTTGGAAACGAATTCGGTCGTCAATCTATGCGCCCATGTGCGCTCTGGCCGGTTATCCAGTATCGTACCGAAATCTCTCATCCAGGTGCTGGGCATGCCAACTGGCGCCGTCGCCCTCGATCTCACCGAACCCGATAGCAGTCGCCAGGTCGGGCTCATTGTCCCCGATCGCGAGCCCCTATCACCGATCAGCCTTGCCCTTTTCTCGATGCAATTTCCTGGATTTAGCGAACCCTAAGGCCCCTCGCCCCAACTACCGACGAAGCCAGCATTCGCTTTGGATTGGGCGAAGGGGTAGCGCCTCCGCACCAACAGGCACTACACTTCGTGCTAGTAGCATTTTCGCACGAGACATCGCATATGCCCTCGCAGCCTTTGGTCCATGGCTTCTTCGACGCCGATACCGCGACCGTTTCCTATGTTGTGATCGATCCAACCACCAAGGCAGCAGCTCTCATCGATTCTGTGCTCGATTTCAACCAAGCGGCCGGACGAACGGCGACACTCTCCGCTGACAAGCTAATTGACTATGTGCGTGCCGAAGGGGGCCAAGTGGAATGGATCATCGAGACCCATCTCCATGCCGATCATCTCACTGCAGCACCTTACCTGAAGCATCGCCTCGGCGGACGCATCGCCATCGGTGCGCATGTCGCGGAGGTGCAGCGTACTTTTAGACGAATCTACAACGTCGGCGATGACTTCGCGACCGATGGCAGCCAGTTCGATCACTTGATGCAGGATGGCGAGACGTTCAAGCTTGGCTCCATCATGTGCCGCGCCATGCATACGCCAGGGCATACGCCGGCCTGCATGAGCTATCTCATCGGCGATGCGCTTTTCGTGGGCGATACGTTGTTCATGCCGGATTACGGCACGGCGCGCTGCGACTTTCCTGGCGGCGATGCGCGCGCACTGTATCGTTCGGTGCAACGTCTCTTCGCCCTCCCCGATGAAACACACATGTTTCTGTGCCACGATTATCTGCCAGAAAAATCGGCAGGCAGCCGCTCCGAAATTTGTTGGCAAACCACCATCGGTGAGCAGAAGGCTGGTAACATTCATGTGAACATAAGCATCACCGAGGATGAGTTCGTCGCCCGGCGTGAGGCGCGTGACAAAGGCCTCGATATGCCCCGTCTTATCCTTCCGGCGGTCCAGATCAACATGCGTGCTGGCCAGATGCCGAAGGAAGAAGTGAACGGCATTTCCTATTTAAAAATGCCACTTAACGTGTTTTGACCCCCATCTGTTTTGGCGTCGTTGCCAGGGGACGCACCGAGGACGCATCGAGGACGTATTTCGACGTTAACAAGCGCTACTATATGCGCTCTGCCGCGTGTGCCGATGTGGCCCTATTTAGCTGTCGCAATTTAAGCGCTACATGTCGAATTGTGTCGTGACGATTAATGTGACTTGGATCACAGACTTCTTGTCAATGCACGAGGTACGGTTTCTTACATGAAGCGGGGTCACCCAACCGTCCCCATCCTCGCTTCATCTCGCGGGCGTCCGGTGCCATCCCCACCGGGCGCCCGCAATAATTTTAGGGTGCCTTGCTTTTAAGCGTAGATCGGCCCATCTATTTCTTGCCAGATGGAGAGCCACCGCCATGCAGTCCAAGACAACCGAGGCAACCTTTCCCGTGACTCGCAGCGATGCTGAA
This sequence comes from uncultured Dongia sp., assembly GCA_964408245.1. Classification (GTDB taxonomy): domain Bacteria; phylum Pseudomonadota; class Alphaproteobacteria; order Dongiales; family Dongiaceae; genus Dongia. The sequence continues at coordinate 4,351 of CAYOYT010000047.1, forward strand.
TGGCGTCAGCGCCTCAGCCCCGAGCAATATCAGGTGATGCGCGGCCATGGCACCGAACGGCCGGGCTCCTGCGCTCTCAATCATGAAAAGCGCCCGGGGCGCTTCACCTGCGCCGGCTGTGACCAGTCGCTTTTCATCTCCGGTACGAAATTCGAAAGCGGTACCAGCTGGCCGAGTTTCAACGACCCCCTACCGGGTGCTGTCGAAACCAACACCGATCGCAGCCATTTCATGGTTCGGACCGAGGTTCATTGTGCCACCTGCGGCAGTCACCTGGGCCATGTCTTCGAAGATGGACCGGCGCCAACCCATTTGCGCTATTGCATCAATGGTGTCGCGATGAATTTTACGCCGGACGACTGAAGGCGATTTTCTAGATTGTGCCGCGCCGTTCTCTCATCCACGCCTGTTTTCTGTTGGAGTTCCGATGCAGCGGTTTCTTGCTGCTTTCTGCCTAGCGCTTTCGGCCTGCACCACGACGCCGGTCCCACCGTCGGCAGCCGAAGGTCTTTACCGTTTGGATTACAGCGGCGTATATGGGACGGGTCGGATCGATCTCGATCTCCATGACGGCAAGGTCGGCGGGCTCAACCCGGCGGGGGGCGCGGCGAGCTATCGCGGAACCTACCATGCCGGTGACAATCCAGACGAAATCCTGGTCGATCTTATTGTCCACCTGCCGCCCAGTCGTCAGGTGGTAGCGGGTGTCGTCATTGTCGGCACGGCTCAGGATTTACCCATCCGCTTCTCATTCCCCGCACATCTCGGTTCGACGGCGCGCTGGCCGATCAGAATCGAGACCGCCTATGGACCTATCAGCGGCCAACTCGCCCGCTTGCTATAAACAAATTATGCTGCGCAGCAATCTATATAAATCAATGTATTAGTCGTAGCTAAGCGGCGTCGCCTTACCGCGGAAAACATGATAGCTCAACACTGAATAGGCGATGATAGCCGGCAGCACGACGAGGACACCGATGAGGATGACGAACAAGCTTTCCGGCGCCGAGGCAGCGTCGAACAGGGTGAGCCGGTCCGGCACCACATAGGGGTAGAAAGAATAGGCAAGACCGGTGAAAGCCAGAGCAAAAAGTCCCGTGACAGCGATGAAAGGCAGGCGGCACCAGCGATCATGAGAGGGGGTCATGTTGCGCAAGAAGACCCAGAGAACCAAGAAGATCACCGCCGAGCAGATCGGCAAAGGAGCGAGGAGCAGGATGGTTGGCCCACTGAACCATTTATCGAAGATGCGCGGACTAACCAAGGGCGAGGCGATCGAGATGGCAGCCATTCCGATGGCGGCGAAAATCAGGCTGCGACCAGCCCAGCCGATAGTGCGTGCCTGAAGGGTGCCCTCCGTCTTGATGATGAGCCATGTGGCGCCCACCAACATAAAGCCTGCGACGAGGCAGATCGCGGTCAAAAGGCCAAAGGCAATTGTCGCTGGGTTCTGCTCCAGCCCCATCACATAGACGCCCAGCATATAACCCTGACAAAGCGACGTGAGAAGCGAGCCGGCGATGAAGACGCGGCCCCAATTGCGCTTCATTCTACCGTCCGCCTTAGCGCGAAACTCAAAGGCGACACCGCGCAGGATGAGACCAATTAGCATCAGCACAACGGGAAGATAGAGGGCGCTGAGGATGATGCCGTGCGCTACCGGAAAGGCCACCAACAATAAGCCGACGGCTAGCACGAGCCAGGTTTCGTTGGCGTCCCAAAACGGGCCAATCGCCGCCATCATACGATCTTGCTCCGCTTCGTCGCCGAAGGCGAAGAGCATGCCGACACCAAGATCGAAACCATCGAGGACGACATAGATCAGAATGGAAAAACCCATAAGCCCCGCAAAGGCAAGCGGCAACCAAATCTTGGGATCGCCAAAGAGGTCAAGCATGGTATCTCACTCCGCTGCCGCGAATGTGCCGGCCTCGACAGGTATGTCGGCTGGTGGCTTCTGCCCCTTCGCCGCTTTATACGCAAGTTTGGTGATGACGCCGATATAAGCGACGATCAGCGTGGCATAGACGATGAGATAAAGCGTGAGGCTAAGGCCGATCATCGGCGCCGGTACCTCACTCACCGCTTCGGCCGTGGTGAGGATGCCGGTCACGAGATAAGGCTGGCGGCCGATCTCGGTCACATACCAGCCGGCCAATGTCGCCACCCAGCCGGAAAAAGTCATGCCGATGAAAACACGCTGCAACAGATGCGGCATGTCGCGACCGCGCCACAAAAAGAAGCTACCAATCCACGAGACGGCTAGCATCAGTAGCCCCAACCCCACCATAACGCGGAAGGCGAAAAAGAGCGGCGCCACCGGCGGGTGCCAGCCGGCATAATCGTTGAGGCCCGGCACCACACCTTGCGACGAATGGCGCAGGATAAGACTGGCACCGGCTGGAATACCGATCTCGAAATGATTTTTGCGCGTCACCTCATCCGGCCAAGCGAAGAGCAGCAGCGGCACATGCGAGCTCGTCTGCCAGTTACCCTCCATCGCCGCCACTTTCTGCGGTTGATGCTCCAGGGTGTTGAGACCGTGTAGGTCGCCCGCAAGGATCTGCAGCGGCATGAGAATGGCAGCAAGATAAACGCCGGTCTTCAGTCCCGATTTGAGATCCGCCGATCTTTCGCCCCAGAACCACCGCAACGTTGAAACACCTGCGATAAGAAAACTCGTTGTGAGACCAGAGGCGAGCAGCACATGGGTCAGGCGATAGGGAAAGCTTGGATTGAAGATGATGGCAAGCCAATCCTCGGCATAAACCACGCCGTCCCGAATCACGTGGCCCGTGGGCGTGTGCATCCAGGAATTCAGCGCCAGGATCCAGAACGCTGAGACCGTTGTGCCGAAAGCAACCAGAAACGTGGCCAGGCTGTGCACCCAATTGGGTACCCGCTTAAAGCCGAACAGCATGATGCCGAGAAAGACGGCTTCAAGGAAAAAGGCAGTGAGCACCTCATAGGCGAGCAGTGGGCCAGCAACATTGCCGACCTTCTGCATGTAACCTGGCCAATTAGTCCCGAATTGAAAGCTCATGGTGACGCCGGAAACGACACCCATGGCAAAGGAAAGCGCGAAGATCTTCACCCAGAAGCGATAAGCTAGAATCCAGCGCATGTCGTCTGGCGCCGTTTGCCGCAATCGGTCGTGACGCAGCTTGAAATAGAGCAACACCCAGCCGAGCGCGATGGTGATGCTGGGAAAGAGAATATGGAACGAAATATTGGCGGCGAATTGCAGGCGCGCCAAGATGATTGCATCCATTCCATCATTCTCCTGTGGCCGATGAATGATCGGGGACGAAAGATGAAATCACTCTATCCGGCATAAATATAACGGCTATCCGACATTTGGCCGCATGCGACGCAATGCCTCAAGCGCTGCTTTGGCTAAACAATCGGCGCGAAGAGCTTGACCGGTTTCTCGACACCGCGCAAATCTCTGTCGCCTACGAGGCGCATCGCCGGCGACACTATCGCGGCAAAGTCGCCCGAGGCCAAGATCGGTTCATGCAATTCCTTTGTGAGATCCTGAAGGCGGCTTGCTTGATTGACCGCCGGGCCGATCACGGTGAAATCGAGCCGGGTGCCCGTGCCGATATTACCAAACGCGACGGAACCAGCATGGAGACCGATACCGAAATCGATCGCGTGTCGTCCTTCCGCCATCAATGCTGTATTCAGCTGTTCGAGATTGGTGCGCGCGCGCAAAGCGGCGCTCACGGTCGCGGCATGAACCGCCGCCCGCGCTGAGTCATCCGAGATTGGAAAGACTGCGAGCAAACCATCTCCCATGAATTTCAGGATCTGACCGTCATGGGCCGTAATCGCTTCGCCTAGCGTGTCGAAATAACGGTTGAGTAAGTCGACCATGGCGATTTCGCCCAGCGCCTCGCTCAATTCCGTGAAGCCCCGAAGATCGGCAACCAAAATCGCGGCGTCGATCGGTTCCACGGCACCGCGCTCGATCTGTCCGCCATAGACACGCGTACCTGCGATCTTGCCAAGATAGGCATCGAGAAGATCAAGCGCTATTACACGCAAGGCGACGCGCTCGATATAGGGCGTCATCATCCAAGCTAAGCGCTGCAGTAGGTCAGCGCCCATATTGTCGCCACCAAGCGCCCCGAATCCGCCAGGCCTCTTGGTCGCGAAGGACATAGTGCTGGTGCGGCTGGTATCCTGGATGGGCAGGGGAAACAGACAGTAATCGGTGATCCCTTGTGCCGCTAAATCCTGCACCAACGGCATGTCGGGGACGGGGTCGCCCTGCCGCCAACGCCACGGTCGGTTGGTCTGCTCGATGACATAGACGGGGCTGCGCAGGTAATCGTCCCAGGTGAGGATGCCGGCGCGCTTGACCTGCGATTCCTCGATCTCACCCTCGCGCCAATAGAGCGTACCGCCGGAAAGCTCCGGATGCAGCACCTCCATCGCCAGCGAAATGCGGCTGAAGGGACCGATCCAATCATTGATGCGATCGCAGAAACCGGAAAACACCTCAGCGAAGGTCAAGGCCCCAAGATTGTTATCGAGCGTGCCATCGCGACGTTTGCCCGTATCGCCGAGTGCCGCCTGCGCCAACCACGCGGCGAGCCGTCCGAAACCATCCATGTCATTGACGGGCAGCTGGGTCATGGGGAAAAGGATAGAAGGTGAGGGGCACGCCCGCAAACGGCGGGGGTCACACGTCATTCGGCCGGTCGGCGCCTAAGGGTCGAGTTGCGGCAGGGAGTATTTTTACCCGGATGGTATTGACATAAGGATATTTATCCGGGTAGTAATGGGGCGCGCTTTTAAGGGTCCTAGAATGACTGAGACCTATACCGCCTTCGCCGGACAGCACAAACTAGCCGCGGGACCCCTTGCGGCGATTGCCGTTGCTGTGAAGCGCGCCGAAGGATACGGCACCCCGATCCATATCTATGACGATGCGACTGGCAAGGCACTCGATCTCGACACACGGGGCAGCGAAGCGGAAGTTGCCGCCCGCTATGCCCCACCAGTCACCGCCAATACCCCCACCGAAACCCCAGAGATCCAAACCCCAGAGATCCAAACCCCGGAGATCCAAACCCCGGAGATCCAAACCCGTGGCCGCGGCCGGCCCAAGCTCGGTGTCGTCGCTCGCGAGGTGACCCTGCTGCCACGGCATTGGGAGTGGCTCGGCGCGCAACCCGGCGGTGCCTCCGTCGCCTTGCGCAAACTGATCGAGGAAGCGCGCCGCCGCGAGGACGGCTGGACAGAAGCCAAGCGTGCCCAGCGCCGCGCGCTGGATGCCGCTTATCATTTCATGTCGGCGATGGCAGGTAATCTGCCAGGTTTCGAAGCGGCGATCCGCGCGCTCTATGCCGACGAGCGCAGCAGAGTTGAAGCCGAGACCGCGCGCTGGCCCGACGATATCCGTGCCCATGCCTTGAAGCTTGCTTACGATTATGCGCCGCAGGTGTAAGCCCTCGTGACGCGTCTCGCCGATTTCATCGACGGTATCGACGGCATCAACAAACGCCGCGCCTGGCAGCACTACCTCGACGAATTACCGAGGGAAGTGACGTACGGGTGGAACGCTTTGCTGACGTCACTCCCGGCTGAGGACTGGGCTGTGCTGAAGAGTACCACACACGCCCAGATCAATCTTCATCATCCGGCACGCGGCTGGTTACAGGCGCAAGATCGATTCAATGAAGCGCGCGCCTATCTTTATCTCAGCAATATCGGCTGCCGCGATATTTGTTTTACACCCGTATCAATAACGGAGCGACGGCCCGATTTACTCGCCAGGCAGGGTGATGCGCTTGTGGCTTGTGAAGTAAAAAGCTTGCGTCTTGACGCGACATCGCCGCATGCAAGGCGCAAACTCGTGATGCGGCTCGAAGATGCCACGGAACAACTCGACGCGATCGCGGCGGATATTCGTTGTATCTATCTGGTTACCAGCACCAGTGCCGCAATCCTATGTGAGCTCCTGGCCGGGCAACTCCGCCAATGCCATTTAATTTTTGATTGCAACGGATTTGTCACAGCCTACGACTAAGTGGTGACAAATTTGGCACGAAACTTTACTATCACAATCTCAATCGCTGCTAGTTTGTTATAAAATAACAAAAGTTCGGATTTTTGAAGCACGTTGCCTGAGTAGCCGCACAGCGATGCTGCTTGGTTTCCTTAATTTTGGACATTCCATGCAGAACATAGAACCTAACATCGTCAGAAATTTTATGATTGTAGCAGAGGCTGGTAGTCTGACACGGGCAGCCAAAGTCGCTGGCATAACGATTGCCGCTGTATCGTATCAGATTAAACGGCTGGAAACGGTCTTGGGCCAAAGGCTCTTTGAGCGCAATGGTCGCGGCATGGTGCTATCTGAACATGG
>CAYOYT010000048.1:0-5010 GCA_964408245.1 uncultured Dongia sp.
GCGCCTGATGTGCCGATGGTTTTCACACCTTTATCAACAGGCACTGTGGACGGGTTTTCGGGCCGGATGCGCAGCAGCTCGCGGCCGTCATTGCGCTCGATCTGGAGCCGGTAGCCGGGCAATGGCTGACGCGCCGTGATGCGGCGCAGGTCGAGCGCGAAGTCGGAGACGCGCGCGAGACTGCCGGACTTCACATGCAGGTGCGCGATCTCGAATAGCCAGCCATGGCGCTGGTGGCCGGCGTGTTTGCGCGCGACACGATAGAGCCAGCGTTCGATGCCGCCGGTCAGCCGGAAATACGCCGGGTCGATCGTCAGCACCAGCGAGCGGTCTATGACGCTGTTGTAGAACCATTCAGGAAGGACGAACTCCATGCCCTCGACGCGGCCGGCGCGCGTCGTCATTTCCTCCCACTCATTCACCCACGAAAATTGTCGGCGACGCCAATGCGGGCCGTTGCGGATGGTGGTGGCGATGACGGTGGATTGCAGGCGCGCGAGCGCGGCCTTCAACAAGACGTATTGACGATTGCCGGTCGGCCGCCCGATGGCGTGCAACAGATGGTAAGGCGTGAAGCGGAAGAACCGCGACGTGGTGAGACCGTTGTTCTCGGCCGCAACGATCTGCGAGGCCGCCCATATCAGCACGTCGGCGTCCCAAATGGTCGCCATGCCGTGTTCGGGCATTCCGAGCACCTGCACTTCGACGTCGGCGGTCTTGTAGAGAATCGGCCTGGTGCGCGGCGTCTTCGCGAGCGAAAAGAACGGCCGCTCCATCAAATCGCGCTGGTCGCGCGGCGGTGCGTCGCCGGTCGCGACCACGAAGGGGTCGAGGCGGCTGCGCTCGCTGGCAGGCTCGGGGTGTCTGTTTTGGCTCTCGCGCAGCATTCAGCGCTCCCCCCGTTCTCGGGGGGTCAGCGGGCGCGCGGGAAAGACTGTGCCGGCGTTCTTGTCGCGCGTGGATTTGCGCTTGCCGATCGCGGTCCATGCGTCCAGATCGGCGACGGTGTAGAGGACGCGGCCGCCGACCTTGCGATAGGTCGGGCCGGTCCCGTAGGTGCGATGCTTTTCGAGCGTGCGGATGGAAATGCCGAGGAAGCGCGCCGCCTCCTGTGTGCGCAACAGGCGCGGTGGCAAGTCGGCATTGCGGCCGATGGCCATGGGATCACCTCTGGTTCGCCGGTTGATGGGGCCGCCGGTCAGGGCAGCGGGCTGTGGCGAACCATGGCGGGGGATCGGCGGCGCGTAGCGTGCCGCATTTGCGCCGGCGCGCTGGCGGCACCCCTTCCGCTTTCGAGGGATTCGGCTTCGGCAACGCCGCCGCGCGGGCTCTGGAAATCCCTGTCGTCGGAGGGATTCTTGCCGTTCGCGGTCAGATAGACGGCGACATTCCGCGTCGTTTTGACTAAGAATCGGCTTGGAGCAGACGCGCTGCTCTGGGGCGTAGTAACCCCTGACTAGCGGTTGGTGCCGGCCGTGACGGCACTGCACTCCTTGACCCTATGGTCGGGGAGCCCTTGGCGTATGTCCAGGGCTTCTCGCCTAAAGGCCATGGGGCCGTCTAGTCACGGTTACTAACTCCCCGATCACCAGGAGTCAGAGAGGATCGTTTGCGGGGGCGCACCGCAGACAAACCTCCCGAAGAAGAACGGGGTCCGACCGATGCGGGGTGCGCCAGAACTCGATCCCGACGTGGCTGACGAAGCGCCGAGCGGGCCGACGATCACGCCCTACGATGAGCAGCATTATATCACCTATATGCGCCTGCTGGACGCCAGCCGCGACAAGGCGGATTGGGCGGAAGCGGCGCGCATCGTCCTGCACCGAGATCCCGTGACCGAGAAAGCACGCACGCGCCATTGCTGGGAAAGCCATCTCGCCCGCGCGCAATGGCTGTCGAAGGGCGGCTATCGCCGGATATTGGAACAGGCCAAGCGGAACGGCTCGTGAGCCGGCGATCAGTTGGGCTTGATCGGATAATGCAGCAGTAGCCGATAGCCGCCGCGCATCATTTTCAGCCCATTGCCGACGAGGCGGCGAACCTGATTCTTGCGCGGATCGCTTTCCCAATTCTCTTTCGATCCACGGAAGCCGAGCAGGATTTCGGCGATGCTGCGATAGCTCTCGCCGCGCTGGCGCGCGTCGAGGGCGCGCAGCGATAGAATATGGAAGTGGCGGAGCTGCGCCGGCATGGCGCGGAAATCGGGACCAGGCGAACGGCCCTTGAGAGAACGCCAAAGCCTTCGCGCGGCGTGGGCGCGCAGGTCGTAGAAATCGTCCATCGGCAGGAACGTCCCGTAGAAGGCCGGCGCATCGGGAATCGCCTGCGGCAACCAGAACTGGTGGGCGACGCCATCGACCTGCCAGATGCCATGCCAGCCGTCATCGGCATGACGAAGATCGAGGCCACCAAGATGCGCGAGCGTCACGATGGGTTCGGTCGCGCCTTCCTGATGCTCGACAGGTTTCAGCATTACGGCGCGCGGCTGGAGCGATGGAATCCAGAATTGCGATTGCTGGTCAGGTGGGCTTTCGGGGTCGCAGGGGAAATCGCAACCCCCAGCGCTCTGAAAATTCGTCCAGGCGCTCCGTGGACGGGTTTTCGATGCGCACGATGTCATCGAAGTCGCGATGATAGTCGTCGTCGCGCCGGAGATATTCCCAGGCGAAGCCGGCGGCGGGGATGTGTTCTGTATAACTATACGCCGCTGGCGATCGCCAATTGATGCTGTCGAGCATGGCGTCACCCCACTATCCGGGCAATGCGACACCCGGACAGCGAGCTTTGCCGAAGCGGGGTACAGTGAGGAGCCGTTCTATTCCGATATGTTGAGCGGCTTCGCCGATCAATATTGGTTACTTGATTATTCGCGTTGTTCTTACGTTGGCGGGTGGGTTGCGGGCGCGGGGCGTCGCCCGGCGCGCCGCGGCCGTGTCCCCGCGCGCGGCCGCGCCGCCGATCCGCATCGCCGGATCGGCGCGAATTTTCCCGCATGTGCAAAGCCTGAAAGTCGGAAAGCCGCGCAACCGGATTTGCGGTTGCGCGGCTTTCGTTATTATGCAGCCTTCTCCAGCGAGGTCTTTGCCTTCGCTTCCAGTTCAAGGCGCGTGTCCTGATGCGCCTTGGTGCGGGCATGGGCGGTCATGCCTTGCACAAAATCGAAGATGCTTTCCGGCGGGCGACCTTCTTCCGAAAGCACGGTCTCGATGATCTTGCCGGTTTCGGCCTTGCTGAACCCACGTTTGCGCAGGAAGGTTTCGCGGTCCTCGTCGGTGCGGGCGACGATGCGCTCCCGCGCCGCCCTGATCCCGGCGACGAAAGGCGCGGGCGAAGAATGGGCGAAGCTCGTCAATGCCGGTGCGGCTTCATGGGCGAAACGTTGTGCGGCAAACTTGCTGTGCCGGATGCTGATTTCCTCGAAGCCTTCCACGCCCCACAAATTGCGGTTCATGCAAACCGCGCGCAAATAGAAAGAGGCGATGCCAAGCGTCTTCGATCCGACTTCGCTATTCCAGCAATAGAAGCCCCGGAAATACAAATCGGGTTCGCCGTTCGGCAGGCGTCCGGCTTCGATGGGGTGCGTATCGTCCACCAAAAACAGGAACACGTCGCGGTCGCTGGCGTAAAGCGTGGTGGTGTCCTTGGTGATGTCCACGAAAGGATTGTGCGTCATGGTCGCCCAATCCAGCACGCCCGGCACCTTCCACATGGTATCGCCCGTTCCGTTGCCCGCGATCTTCATCACGGCGGCGACAAGCTCGTGATCCCAAATGCGGCCGTAGTCAGGGCCGGTCACGGCGCGCAATTCAATGCGGCCGTCGTCCGCCTCCAAGGTCTTCACAAGCTCGGCGCGATGCGACAGCAAGCCGTGTTGCAGGTTGATGCCCGCCAGCGGCGCGGGAAGCTGGCGCATATAGGTGGCGGGTGCGCCGACAAGGCTGCACAACTGCCCGAAGCTCCAATGCGTCGGGGCGATGGGTGCATCCTGTCCGGGCACGATCAGCGAAAGCCGTTCCGCATTCTCCCGGCTCGCCTCCACGCGCACGGCGCGGCTCTCCACGGTGCGGGCCTTGGCGCGATCCGCGCGCGACTTCACCGCGTCGTAAAGCTCGGTCAGGCTCAAATACCGCTCGTCATCGGGGCGGGAAAACCATTCCGACGAAACGCGGCCGATATTCTCGCCGCGCGAAATGTCAACGCGATACCCCTTGGAAACAGGCTGCGGAGCATTGATGGTCATGGTGTTCATGGGTCTTTCTCCTATGGGCTTGGGTTGGAGCGCAGCGCTGCGCTGCAACCCTGCCCGTCGGCGAGACCGGGGTAGCAAGGTGCAAGGGCGGACGGGCCGGAGGGGGATCACCCGGCCTGCACAAGCGGATGGCGTTATGACGACAGTGCGCAAGCACGAATCCGCGCGGAAGGTTGGGGAGACCGGCCCGGCCGAGCGCCAGCGATCCCTTGCGCCGCGCGAGGGCAGCGCCCTTAGTGTTCGATGGAATAATCGCGCTGCTTGCGGCGCTCACTGAATCGTTCGGAGAAGATTGTGGTGCAGAAGCTGATTGGGCCGACTCATCCAAACTGGGAAGATATGTCCCCGTTTGTCGTGCATTTCACGAAGAAGTCGGACACGGGCAGCGAATACGATAATTCAATCTCCATCCTTGCGAGTCGCCGCCTCGAAGCGCGTAACCGCTTCGGTATTGGCAAGAAGCACACGGAATCATCATCGTGCGTTTGTTTCAGCGAGGTGCCGCTGCACCAGCTCAAGCGTTTGGCCGACAAACGCGGGCCATACGGAATCGTCTTCCGAAAGGAGTTCATCGTCGCGCGCGACGGAGGGCCGATCCTTTATGCCTATCAGGATACGCCACACGCCTTGGCCCTGCTGGCGCTTATCGACGGTGCCGTGGGGAAGCCCGACGATCCAATTTGGCGGGTCGCACCTTTCGTCGATCAACCCGGACAATATGGAAGTTCGTCGTATTTCTTTGAATGGGAGCGTGAATGGCG
>CAYOYT010000048.1:5020-8383 GCA_964408245.1 uncultured Dongia sp.
ACCCCGGCGATCTTCATTTCGACGAAGCTGATCCAGCCATTCTGATTATCCCCGAAGATCTACACGAGGCGGCCAGAGATTTTTTCGATAACGCCGAACGCGAACAACTCGGCCCGAATTACAAATGTCCTTTCGTCGATCCCTATTGGGGTCTGGAAAAGATCAAAAGCATTCTGAAGCAGTAGGCTTGTGGCGATTGCGGACATGAGCATGAAGAAGCCCCGCGCTCGGCGGGGCTTCTTGGCGCGTGCTGGCCTCAGTCGCCGTTGCGGCGGGACCAGATGAGGTTGTGACCGCTGCCGTCCTCGGCTTCGATCAGGCTAGCGTAGATCGGTGCCGGGAAGCTTGGATCGTCCAGCTTGACGGAGAGGTATTCGCGCTGCGTCTCGCGGGCGGTCTTTTTCCAGGCCGCGCCGAACTCGGTCGCACCGGCGAAGATGCGGAAGTCGGGAGCGCGCTCGTTCTCGCCCTCGGCGGCGACGAACTTGGCCTTGACGTTGAGGGTCAGGGTCTTGACCGCGCCGGTGAAGCCCGAGCCGTTTTCGTTCTTGGTGAAGGTGCCGATGGTCGCCATTGTCGTAGTCCTTTTCCTGTCGGGTCGCACCATTGCGACCTCGATGCGGGTCGTGAGACCGGAGGCGATCGGCCCTGCACCCCTTGGGGCTGGAACGAAGTGGAAGACGGCCGGCGACGGCTTTTTTGCTTGGCGATGCAAAGCGCGCTCGCGCGCGGCGGAAAAAAGCCGGCGGCGGACGTTGCGGGAAACGAGCGAGGCGAAGCCGTCCTTCGGTCAGACCCATAGCCATCGAGGACGCGGATGGAGCGCCCGTTTCAGGAAATCAGGGGAAATACGATGGTGGCGACCAGTCCCGCACATCGCCGATGGACAACGGAACGGTGCGCTTCACGGACTCATGCGCAACAGACCTGATCGTCAATGTCGCGGGCAAATCCGTCAATGAGGGTCACGGGCACATGATTCCGCTTCTGCTCTGCCGGCGCGCAAACCAGCTCGACATGGCTGGAAGATCGCTCTCGCGACGCTGCACGATCCTCGGCCGAGCGGACAGGCCGATTCGAGTTTCATAGTGTTGATCGCGGCCATTGATCGGACATCGGACGTGACGGCCCGGCCCCATGGCTCTGCCGCTTGGCGTGCAAGGTCAGTTCGCCCAAGGAGTCCCGTTGACGCCGGGGCTGGTGGCGAAATGTCCGCCGCCGCCTCTTGCGCTAGCGATCGAAGCCGAATGGCGGAAACGCGCCGCAGGCGTGGTTCCGGCGCAGCCGAGAGCGCGGCCCGCAGGGCAACGCCGTTACTTTTCGTAGTTCGCAATTTCTTTCCTGGCGTGTCTGATGAAGGATTGCTTCAATTCGTAGAAATTCGCTCTCGCTTTTTCCTCAGCGGCATGAGATCCGATAACATGATCGCATATTGATTTTGCGGCTGCGCAAACGTCGCTTGATGATAGCAACTCGATCTCTGAGAATTTCCGCGTTATTTCATAGAAAGAAGTCGTATCGCTGATCTTCTCTTTCATGCTTTGGAGAATCTGTCGGTCAGCTTCGGCAAGAAACTCCGCATATAGGCGCTGTCGCACAGCAACCTTCTCTCGCCGTAGATTTAAATCCCATTCCTGCCTTTTGATCCCTTTGCCGGCGGCATAACTCAGTGCGGCCGCCATGACCGCGACTGAGGCTGTGGAAATAAAGTTGAGCAGCGGCGCAACTACGTCTGGCATTCAAGGCTCCCGGACAGATTCGAGGTCCCTATATACTATTGCCAAATTGCCGAGATCGCGCGACGATGCGAATCGGGTTGGACACCTGTGACCTGTCGCCGGGTCAAACGTCCTGAACGGAAGCACTTCAACCGTCTCACGATCTGCATCCCAACCGCTGGGCTGCTGCGTAATCGGCGAACAGCAGGCCCGATATGGAGATGCATCGTGTTTGCCCTTACAATTCCTGTTTCCGCTGATCGGCTCGGCGCCATCAAGGCCGAACTCACCCGCAAACTGCCGGATGTGAAATCCTCGCATCGCTGCGAGGCGATCGCGCGTGGACTGGGATTCCGAACCTACGCGGGCGCACTTGCCGCGGTGAAGGCGGAGACGTTCGGAACCGTTCAAATTCGCGGCGATCTATTCACCGCATACCTTGCGGACCACGCCTTCAACGTTTCGCCCAGGATACTCTACCACGCGGCAGCAAAGGTCGCGCTCCAAGACATTTCGGAACGAACGCCGAAACTGACAATGTGGGGGATTGGCGTCGGTCGCCCCCGTCGGAAGGAAGATGGCCGTTGGGAAGACTTCCGAGACATGAACGCCAAGTTCCAGAACGATCGTGCCGAATTGGTCAGCGATAGTGCCGTTGAACCATTCCTCGCATCGCTTGCTTTCCTCAGACGGGTTACATCGACCAAGACCATTCGGAAGGGAACGGGGAGTTACGGGTTGAAGCACATCGCGGAAAATTACGCTTGCACCTACCCCGAAGGCGAAAAACTCGGCCCTACCTACGTGTCCAACGGGGTCTTGATCGCTGCCGCGCTCCACGCTGGGTTCAAAATGAAGACCTATGTGGACGAGTTGGGCTACGACGATTTGAACGTCAGCTTCAATATGTCAAAGCCTTGCCTCGAAGACCTCGACTGCGAAATCCGACCGGATGGGGCACGGGCGCAGGATCGGCGGCGGCGCGAAGAAATGAAGCGGTATCGTCATTATCCTTATGGAATGGCGGTCGTCTGATCCGACTGAATTCGGTCGTGTGAGTGGAGCTTGCGCGGCCGGCTGTTATCTGCCCGATCCTGCCGTTAGGCAGGTCGGTCGGGCACTGCCAGCCGCAGCAAAGCTGAGACGCCGACGAAGCCGCCGCCGACGATGCAGAAGATTTGCCGCCAGATTTCGGATGGCACCGATTCCTTGGTGACGCCATGGACCAGTGCATATCCAGCCACGGCGGCGGGCGCGGCGAAGATCAGCGCCACGATCAGGCGCAGGATCGGAGCGCGCAGCGTGTCGAACAGAAGCGCCAGAATGCCGAAGGCCGCACCGGCGGCGACCAGACCGACAAGTCCCGCGCCGATCAGGCTGGAGCCTGTATGGTAGGCGAACTGCGCGGCGGTCAGTCCGAGCATGAAGGGCAGCGCATAGACGGCGAGCGTGTAGGCCAGGACACATAGTCCCGCGATCAGCACCACACTCATCAACATCACCGTGACCATGGTTCTGCTCCTTGACGGCTGATGGCCGTTTGCCGCTGTCTCCCTTGGCCCGGCGCGATCTGCCGATGATGAACTTCCATCGGCTCGTTGTCGATCATCGGCGTGGTTCCTCACCTGTTGGCAAGTCGAGGTTC
>CAYOYT010000048.1:8393-9386 GCA_964408245.1 uncultured Dongia sp.
GCCGGGACCGCTAGTGCGATCCCGGCCCGCGCGTCATTCCGCCGCGATGGAGAAAGCCTCGGCGTTCTCCACGTTCGGAGCATCCCCAGCCAAGGCGGGAACTTCCGGTTGCTCGTCCGTCAGCCACGCGGGCCGCCCGGTGCGCAGCAGCGGCGGGAGCCAGCCAGTCCCGGCCAAAAGCTGCTCGGCGGTTTCCGCCATCGCCTGCTTCTTCAAGCCCGCGATCCGTTCCGCCGCCTCGTCGCCAAGCGCTTCCCGCACGGCGGCGAGAATGTTGGCCTTGGTCACACGCCCGAGATAGGCCCGCACGGTCGGCGTCCAGTGCGCCGCCATGTCGAGCGCAACCGCTGTCGCCAGCTTGTCGGCGGTCTGGAGAGCATGGCGCTTATTATGCTCCCAAGGCTGTTTCACCGCATTGATGGTCAGCGAGGCGCAATGCGCGAACAGCGCCATGACGCTCGCGTGGTCCAGCCCGGCAACGAAACCCCACAAGTCGGCTATGTCGCGCGGCATGTCCGTCGCCCATCCGGCATGACGATCCGCCAGCGCCTTCGCTTCCGCCGTATCCTCGATGCCATCCGCATGTCCGCCAAGGCTGGCGCTGATGGGGCGGATTTCGAGGCAATGGGCTTCCTCGCCGCCGCGATAGAAGGTCTGCGCGGCAAGCGCATAGGTGACGGCGATCAACGCCATGTCCGGCTGTTCGCCAAGGGCGAGACGCAGGGCAAGGGTGCGATGCGCGGTCAGGTCGCGGATGAGCGAATCCGACAGCGGCTTGCCGTCTTCCTCGGCTTCCTCGTCCTCGGTCTCGAGCGCGGAAACATGGTCGGCGTCCTCGTCGCCATCTTCCTCGATCTCGCCATCGCCATTGACGCGCACGCCGTCGATGACGGTTTCGGCGTCCTCCGGTTCGGGGGGCGCGTCCGCGGCCCCGAGGAAACCGCGCACGATGGGCGCTTCGGCAAAATGGGACAACAAGACAAAAAAGCCGCC
>CAYOYT010000048.1:9396-10585 GCA_964408245.1 uncultured Dongia sp.
CAGATCGCCACCCCCGCTCACTTTCTCGATGGGCGCGATCTCGTCGGCGTCGTAGGCGTGGCGCTTGGCGTCGATGCGCTCGATCTCGGCTTCAAGCTCCCCGAAACGCTGGTCCACCTCGTCGGGCAGATCAACGTCCGCGTCCTCCCATTCCGCCGACAGGCGCTCAAGCTCGTCCTGCGCGGCGTCGTAGGCGGCAGCATCTTCCTCCGAAAGCTCCACCGGATGCGGATAGGCGCGGCGCAGTCCGTGAGCGTGGGGAAAGTCGATATGGACCGAAAACCACTTCCAGCCTTCCGCCGCCTGAACCTCGGCGGCGATCCCTTCCAGCTTGTCGATGACAAGCCGGTCCAGCAACGCGGCGTCCTCGTAGTAGCCGCCGCGATCCTCGGTGAACAGGTCGCGGATGATGTTGCCGCCCGCCTCGGTGTAGGCTTGCGCGCCGACGAAGACCGCGCGCCGATCTGTTGCCGCCGCGTTGGTCTTGGTCAGGTCGCGCCGGATGGTCGAAGGGTCGCGGTTCCACGACAGGTTCGCATAAACCTGCTCCTGCCGAGCGTGATCCTCGGTGATGGCGAAGGCCATCAACTGGTCGAGGGTCAGTTCGCCGTCGCGGTAAATCTGCATCAGCTTGGGACTGACCGCACCAAGGCGAAGCCGCTGCCTCACCACATGCGGGGTCACGCCGAACCGGGCTGCGATTTCCTCCGCGCCCCATCCGCGATCTTCCGCAAGCTCGCGGAAGCGCTCGAACTCGTCGGCGGGGTGAAGGTTCTCGCGCGTGACGTTCTCGTCAAGGCTGATCTCGGCGGCGTCGTTCGCCGTGTCGATGACGCAGCGGATCGGCTCCGTCTTCTTGATCTCCTTCCGCTTCACGCGAAGCATCTGTGCCAGCCTGCGGCCTTCACCGATGCTGACAAGATAGCAGCCGGTCGGCTCGCCTTCGCTGTCACGTTCCGGCTCCACGACAAGGTTTTGCAGGATGCCCTTGGCAGCGATGCTCGCGGCCTTCGCTTCGATAGACGCCTCGCTGTGCGGGGTCTTGCGGGCATTCTTCGGATGCTTCTTGAGCTTGTTGAGTGGGATGAAAACCGTTTCGCCATTTTCGGGAGCGGTTTCTGTCTTTGCCTTGGTCGTCATGGTCTTTCTCCTATGGGCTTGGGTTGAAGCGCAGCGCTGCGCTGCAACC
>CAYOYT010000049.1:0-10565 GCA_964408245.1 uncultured Dongia sp.
CAACAATACAATCACGTGAGACGAGATAGACACATTAAGCGCCAAAATAACCAAACCAACAATTCTTATCTCAACAAAAGAGATCAAAAGGCCTTAAGGTTGTTCGGCCTCATAAATCATTTGCTGCTTCTCTCGCGAAATAGCATGGCACTCCCTGACACCTAGGTCGTATCTCGCTAAACAATAGCTGGCAAACTCTGACAGGCTCGACTGCGTTAAGCCATTGAGTGCTTGGACATCACATTCGCCACATTCCACGGGGTTCCAATAGATAATTCGCGAAGACGGATGCTGCTTTATAAAGAATTCCCATTCCACCTCATACTCATGCTCGTGGTTGGTTTCTAGAACGCCACCAAACATCCACAAGGTACACATGGCAAAAAGAAGCATTGCTACGCTTACTTTTAGCAAGCACTTCATAGCAAGAATTCCTTTCTCAGGACCAAATAGCCACACTTTTTAGCGCACTCTGAATATTTTTGCTTTCCATAAAAGTTCAGTACGATATCCCCAAAGATGGCCTAGACGCGCATCAGCTCAACTACAGCCTTGTAATTTGCGGGCACCTTAATGCAATAGCTCACGCAGTAATGAGGGCTGCTTTCAGAGTAGTAGTAGCGTTCAGCAGGCCGCGGTTTGTGTCTGACTATCCTCAGAATCGCCCCCAAAATGCCATGCCTACAGATGCAATTCTCGCCGTGCCACCCGTAATCCTGCCATCTTTTCCGACAAACTTGCTTCCTACGTGCCTGACTTGAGACCGGAGGAGCTTCCTTGAACACTTTGTCGACGCCGCTGGCCCATCAACCACAGATCGCCATCGGGGACGATGTCGCCCAAGCCTCCCATGTCGCCCAAGCCTCCCATGTCGCTAAGCCCTTTCATGCCGCCCGGGCCTTCCATGTCGCCATCATCATGGATGGCAATGGCCGCTGGGCGAAGGCGCGGGGTATGCCGCGCACCATGGGCCATTATTACGGCGCGGAGGCGGCGCGAAAGGCGGTGCGGACGGCGGGCGAACTTGGCGTCACGCATCTGACACTTTTTGGCTTCTCCTCGGAGAACTGGCGCCGGCCCAAGCCGGAGGTTGACTATCTGATGAGCCTTCTGCGCGGTTATCTGCGCAAGGACGTGGCAAACCTTCACGAGAACCGGGTGCGGCTCAAGGTCATCGGCGAGCGTTCGGGTCTGCCGGCCGACATCGTCTCCTTGATAGGCGAGGCCGAGCAGCTAACGGGCGGCAATACTGGCCTTACCCTTACGATCGCCCTCAATTACGGCGGGCGGGCCGACATCACCGCTGGCGTTCGACGCTTGGCTGCCGAGGCGGCCGCCGGCCGTCTCGACCCGGCGGGGATCGATGAGGCCATGATAGGGGCGGCTCTTCCCAGCGCCGAACTGCCAGACCCCGATCTCCTGATCCGCACCAGCGGCGAGCAGCGGGTCAGCAATTTTCTGTTGTGGCAGATGGCTTATACAGAAATGCTTTTCATTGAGCGCTATTGGCCGGACTTCTCGGGCAAAGACCTGAAAGCGGCGCTCGATGCCTTTCAACAGCGGCATCGCCGCTTTGGCGCGGTTGTGTAAAGATGTGAGATCAGGCAGACGCCAGCCGAACTCGAAGACAGGATGAAGGTATGAAGATTGCGGTCATTGGGACAGGTTATGTGGGTCTCGTCTCCGGCGCCTGCTTCTCGGAATTCGGCTTTGATGTCGTCTGCGTCGACCAGGACATGCGCAAGATCGAGCAGCTGAAAGCCGGCCAAATCCCCATCTACGAGCCGGAACTCGACACATTGGTCAAGCGCAATGCAGAGCGTGGCCGCCTTTCCTTCACGACCGATCTTCCGCAAGCCATGATGGGCGCAGATGCCGTGTTTATCGCTGTTGGCACCCCGAGCCGCCGCGGCGATGGCCATGCAGATCTCACCTATGTCTATGCCGCCGCCGAGGCAATCGCCAAGGAGATAAAGGGCTATACTGTTGTTGTTACCAAGTCGACCGTGCCGGTTGGCACCGGCCGCAGGGTTGCAGAGATCATCCGTCAGACCAATCCGGCAGCGAAGTTCGATGTCGCCTCAAACCCCGAATTCCTACGTGAAGGCTCGGCCATCGGCGATTTCATGCGACCGGACCGCGTCATCATCGGCTGCGAAACAGAAGAGGCGCGAGCGCTCATGCGTCGGCTTTACCGGCCGCTTTTCCTGATCGAGACGCCGATCCTCTTCACCAGCCTCGAAACCTCCGAGCTCATCAAATATGCAAGCAATGCGTTCCTGGCGTTGAAGATCTCTTTCATCAACCAGATCTCGGATCTTTGTGACCAGGTTGGCGCCAATGTCACCGATGTTTCGCGCGGTATGGGGCTCGATGGCCGCATCGGCTCGAAATTCCTGCATCCTGGCCCGGGCTATGGTGGTTCCTGCTTTCCCAAGGACACGCTAGCGCTGATGAAGACAGCGCACGATGCTCATGCGCCGGTTTCGCTGGTCGAGGCGACGGTGAAATATAATGACGCACGCAAAATGCAGATGGTCGATCGCATCTCCACGGCGCTCAACGGCGATGTAAAGGGCAAGACGATCTCGATCTTGGGCCTCACCTTCAAGCCGAATACCGACGATATGCGCGATGCGCCAAGTCTTGTCATCATTCCGGAACTGCTAAAGCGCGGTGCAAAGATCCACGCCCATGATCCCGTCGGTGTGGCGGAAGCGCGCAAGCATCTGCCGGATATCGACTATTTTGAAGATCCTTACCAAGCCATGGTAGGATCCGACGCGGTGGTGATCATCACGGAGTGGAACAGCTACCGCGCACTTGACTTCGCCCGGATAAAGAAGCTGCTAAAGGCGCCGATTATCGTCGATCTGCGTAATATCTACCGCCCCGATGAAATGGCGCAGATGGGCTTTAATTACACCAGTCTCGGCCGGCCGCGCGTCATCTGATAATTTCCTTGATCCGCCGTCCCGACTTCTAAGATGATTTGCTGCTGCTGTAGCTGCTGCCGATAGGGAGAGGGCGGCAAATGGGGGAGCCATGCTGACCGAGAGTTTTGAGGTATTCGACGATCGTTTTCGCCGCTACGCGGGCGGTTGTGTGCATCTGGAAAAGCTTTATACCGGCTGCCGCTGGGCAGAAGGTCCAGCCTATTTCGCCGCTGGCCGCTATCTCATTTGGTCCGACATCCCCAATGACCGCATCATGCGCTGGGACGAAACCGATGGTTCCGTCTCGGTCTTCCGCACGCCGGCAATGAACACCAACGGTCATACCATCGATCGCGAAGGGCGTCTGGTTTCCTGCGAGCATCGCGGTCGCTGTGTGTCCCGTATCGAGCATGACGGAGCGCGTACGGTGCTGGTCTCGCGTTACCAGGATAAGAAGCTCAATTCGCCCAATGACGTGGTTGTGAAATCGGACGGTACCATCTGGTTCACGGACCCAAGCTACGGGATCGACAGCGACTATGAAGGCGATGCAGCACCTTCGGAGTTGGGCGGCGCTTGTCATGTCTATCGCTTCGATCCAGCGCGTAGCGAACTCAGCGCCGTCGCCGCCGATTTCGAGAAGCCGAATGGTCTTGCCTTCTCGCCAGATGAAAGTCTGCTCTACATTGCTGACACCGGCGCTAGCCATGTTTCAAACGGACCGCGCCACATCCGACGTTTCCGTGTTGGTATCGATGGAAAATCCTTGGAGGGCGGTGAGAAATTTGCCGAGTGCCAGGTGGGCCTCTTTGACGGCTTTCGTATTGATGTCGACGGCAATATCTGGACAAGCACGGGTGTGGGTGTCGATTGTTACGCGCCGGACGGCATATTGATCGGTCGGGTGCGGGTCCCGGAAGTGGTCGCCAATGTCTGTTTCGGCGGACCGAAGCGGAACAGGCTCTTTATCTGTGGTACGACCTCGCTCTATGCCATCTACGTGAACACACAAGGTGCTGTGCGTCCCAATAACGGATAGTAAGTTTCGGTAGATTCAGAAGCCTACTTCCAAGTGCCGATCAAACGACGATCGAAGGCGACGGATTTAATCACCGCATAGACTGACTTTCCAGGCTGGAGCGCTAGGTCACGGGCCGATTTGGACGTAATTCGGGCAAGAAAAATGGTTCCGTCGCGTGCCAGCCTAATGTTCACCATGCCGCCTTCATCTTCGTGGAGATCGGCAATTTGGCACGGCATGATATTGAGTGCGCTGATATCGACCGGATGAGTCAGGCTCAGCATCACGTCACGCGCCTTAATCTGAAGACGAAGATGCGTGCCGATCGCAGCTGCTAAGGCAGGAATGCGCAATTCGCCCAGCGGCGAAGCAAGGATCGTGAGCTGATCTTCGATATCATGGCGCGCAATATGAGCGTCGATGAGCGCGCCTGCACCATTCTCGTCTTGAGACATGAAGGGAAGTAGATCGAGCCGACTGAGAATATCGGCAGCGCTACCGCTGGCGATCGACTTGCCGTCAGCCATGAGAACAACCGAGCTGGCGAGACGCGCGATTTCCGGGACGGCATGAGTCACATAGAGGATCGGCATCGAGGCTTCGTCGCGCAGGCGCTCGATATATGGCAAGATCTCACGCTTGCGGTCGTCGTCGAGAGAAGCGAGTGGCTCATCCATCAGCAGAAGCTCAGGGCCTGACAGCAAGGCGCGGCCAATTGCGACGCGCTGCTTCTCGCCGCCCGAAAGATGTAGGGGTCGACGTTCTAATAGACGGCCGATCCCCAACAACGACACAATGTGGGCGAAATGCCGGACGTCGTGCGCTTTGGTGAAGAAAGCGCCGTAATTGAGATTCTGCTTTACGGTGAGATGAGGGAAGAGGCGGGCCTCCTGGAAGACATAGCCGACGCGCCGGCGATGCGGCGGCAGATTGATGCCGCGCGCATTGTCGAAAAGAACGCGGTTGTTGATGCTGATATTGCCGGCATCCGGCTTAATCAGCCCTGCGACCATATTGACCACAGTCGTCTTACCGGAACCAGAACGACCGAAAAGGGCGGTGACCCCGTTTGCGCTGCTGAAATCGGCGGCAATATCGAGCTCACCGAGGCGGTGGCGAAGCGAAATTTCAACGCTCATCGCCGGTCACCTTGGCGGAAACATGGCGCGCAAGCAATTCGGAAAGAACTAACGCTGACATCGAAATAACGATCGAGATGACGGCGAGGCGCATTGCTGCCGTGTCGCCACCGGGCACGTTGGTATAGGTGTAGATCGCGGTCGGAATGGTCTGCGTCTCACCAGGAATGTTGGAAACGAACGTGATCGTTGCGCCAAACTCGCCCAAGGCTTTGCCGAAGGAAAGGATGATTCCGGCAATGATACCAGGCAGGGCTAACGGTAGTGTAACAGTTATGAATACCCAGATGGGCGCGGCGCCCAATGTCACCGCAGCCTGTTCCAAGCGACGGTCGATCAATTCGATGGAAAGGCGAATGGCCCGCACCAGCAGCGGAAATCCCATGATACCGGCGGCAAGTGCCGCGCCCGTCCAGCGGAACGCGAAAACGATGCCGAAGTATTGATCGAGGATGGAGCCGATCGGACCTTTGCGCCCCATGAGCAGAAGCAGCAGATAACCCGTGACGACCGGCGGCAAGATGAGTGGCAGGTGAACAACGCCGTTCAGCAGCGTTTTACCCCAGAAATCTCGTCGCGCTAGGGCCCAGGCCACCAGGAGCCCCAGCGGCAATGACGCCACCGTGGCCACCAGGGCGATCTTCAGACTGAGCTGAATCGCAACGAGTTCTTCCGGCGTGAATGACGGCACGAAACCTACTTCAGAATCTTAAAACCGGCCTTCTCGAAGAGAACGGTTGCTTCCGGCGACTTCAAATAGGCGAGGAAGTCAGCGGCAAGCGGCGCCTTCGAACTGGTCAACTGGGCGATAGGATAGATGATCGGTTTGTACGAGTCCGCCGGGAAAGTGTCGATGACCGTGACTTTTGGTTCCGCGATGGCGTCGGTCTGATAGACAATACCGAAAGGTGCTTCGCCCGATGCGACCAGTGCCAAGGCGGCGCGGACATTCTCTGCCTGCGCGACCTTTGGTTCGACGCTGGACCAGACGCCAAGTTTCTCCAGCGAGGATTTGCCGTATTTGCCGGCGGGTACGGCCTTCACGTCGGCCATGGCGAGCTTGCCATCGCCGATTGCGCCAGTGAGGTCGAAACCGTCGACGATCTTCAAGGTCGCGTTGCTGTCAGCCGGACCGATCAACACCAGCGTATTGCCAAGCCAGTTGGTGCGCGTGCCTTCCTTCACCATGTTCGCCTTCTCGACATGATTCATCCAGTCAAGATCGGCCGAGATGAAGAGGTCGGCCGGCGCATCGCCCTCGATCTGCTTGGCCAAAGCCGAACTGCCGGCATAGGAGATAGAGACGTCACCGCCTTTGGCAGCCTTGAAAGCCGCGGCAGCGTCGTCGAGCGGACCATTGAGGCTGGCTGCCGCGAAGACGATGATCTTATCGTCAGCCTTGGCCAAGGTGGCGGTGTAGGGCGCCGCGACGATGGCGGACAGAGAGAGAGCCGCAGCAATTAAGGAGCGACGGGTCAGAAAGGCGATCAATAGAAAAACTCCCCGGAAATTTTGTGCATAAAACTATCGTTATATTCTTTTGTATATATCGAAGCTTAACAATCGTCAAAGCCCTATAAATGCTAGCTTAGCTTTTTCAGCAATGCCACTAACTGGACCTGCTGAGCACTGTCGAGCGGCGCCAGTGCCTCTTTCGTGATTGCGGCGGCGAGAGGAAAGCCCCGTTCAGCTTCTTTTCTGCCGGCTTCCGTCAATATCACCAGGATACGCCGAGCATCCACCGGATCAGGGCTAGTGCTGACGAGGCCGCGCGTGCTGAGGCGATCGACGACGCCTTTGATCGTGGCGGCATCGAGTGAGACGCCGCGGCCCAGTTGGTTCTGCGAGGTGGGGCCGATCTCATAGAGCTTGGCGAGCGTCGCCCATTGCGGCCCGGTAAGGTCATTCCCAAAAGAAGCAGTGAAGATCGACGCATACCGCTGGCTGACCTTGCGCAGGATGAAGCCGATCTGATCATCGAGATTATAATCGTTGCCAATGTTAGTGGGGCGTGACCGCGATTGGTTCGGCATCAGCGTCATTCATCCTTGTCGTTGATATACGTTCATGCCGTCGAGATGGCTGCGCACATAAGGGGCATTCGGCTGGACTCAAGGATTTATTTGTATGCAAACGATTTTCCCGTCATTCGAGCTAGGCGTCAAGAGACTTTCAAGGGGGATCCGCTCCGCGCTTTAGGCGGCGAGGGTAACGCCTGCAGATCGCATCTCGGCAAGTGCCTTCTGCAGCGATCCACCAAGGTCGATGCCACGACAAGCATCCAGTCGAACACTGGTTGCGAAGCCGAGCCGACGCGCGTCGAGGGCCGAATAGCCGACACAGTAATCCGTCGCGAGGCCTACCAAAATCAGATGCGTGAGCCCACGCTCGCGTAAATACCCGGCAAGGCCCGTCGGCGTTTTGCGGTCATTTTCATAAAAGGCGGAGTAGCTATCTATACCGGGGCGAAAGCCCTTGCGGATGATCAGCTCCGCCTTGGTCCAGGCGAGACCGGCGTGAAACGCCGCCCCATCGGTGCCTTGCACGCAATGATCCGGCCACAGCGTCTGCTGTCCGTAACCGACCTCGATCGACTCGAACGGAGCCTTGCCGGAATGGCTGCTGGCAAAGCTCGCATGTCCTTCTGGGTGCCAATCCTGCGTCAGCACGACATGGGCATGCATATCTATGAGCTGATTGACGAGCGGCACGATTTGGTCGCCTTCCGCAACGGCCAATGCGCCACCAGGGCAGAAATCATTCTGAACGTCGATAACGATCAAGGCCTCGTTTTCGGATGTGGCTGGGGTCAAGATTCCTCTCCTGCAACGAAACTGCGCTTGGCTTAAGCCATCTTAAGCGCTGGGTTCCGCCCCGCCAAGCGGTCGAGCGCCAGGTGAATAAACCTGAAACGTAGGTCAAGATGAAAAATATCTCTCAGAGCAGCGAATAGAACATACGGAACGATGTGATGAGCAAGAATCCCGCAAAGCAACGCCGTAAAACAAGATGCGGTATGGTATGAGCAACCTTGGCACCGATGGGTGCGAAGATAAGGCTGCTGGGTACCAGTGCCAAAACGGCGATCAGGTTGACATACCCAAAAGATCCGAATGGCAGGCTGCTCTCATCAAAACCGGTAATAAGGAAAGTGAGCGTTCCCGGTATCGCGATAATGAGTCCGAGGGCCGAGGCGGTGCCGACCGCGCGGCGGATGGGATAAGAACAAAGCGTCAGCGCCGGCACTGAGAGGCTGCCGCCGCCGATCCCCATCATGGCGGAAACACCGCCGATGAAAAGGCAGATCGCTTGACGGATCGGCGTCCCCGGTAATTTGTCGGTGAGATGAAAGTCGGACCGACCGATGGCAAGATAAAGCGCCACGATCAAGCTCATAACGGCAAAGATCACGGTCAATGTCGCACCGCGCACGTCACTGGCGATAATCGATCCTAGAATGACGCCCAGTGCCACCCATGGAGTCCATTGCCGGAAAAGCGGCCAGTCGACCGCGCCGCGTTTGTTATGCGCGCGCAGTGAGATGATCGAGGTAGGGATGATCGATCCCAAAGATGTTCCTACGGCGATATGCATGCGTAAATCCAGCGGTACGTCGAAGGCTGCCAGAACATAAAACAGGGCCGGCACCACAACGATGCCGCCGCCAACGCCCAGCATGCCAGCCAGAAATCCGGAACAGCAGCCTGCAAGCGCCAGAACGCCAATCAGAATGTAGATATCGCTATCGATAAGGCCAGAAAGATCCATTTACTCAGAAAGATCCATTTACCCTGGCAGCACGTCGAACTTCGCGAAGTTCACCGTCACGCGCTGCCCCTTTGCCAGAATGGCGCCCGCTTCCTCGGTTGGCAAGGTTACGTCAAGGGCAAGGGATATATCAACCAGCTGCACTTCCACCCGCGGTAGCGGGCTGGCGCGGAATACATGCCGCACGATAGCGGGCACACCGGCACCGTCCGGTGAACCGATGCTGATTTCCTCGGGCCGAACGAAAGCGATGCCGCGACCATCTGGTTGCTCGGCAACCTGCGGTGCCGGAATGATCGTGTTGCCGATCCGGACAACACCACCGCGGATTTCGCAGGGCACGCGATTGGCGCCGCCCATAAATTCATAAACGAAGGACGATTGCGGCTTGTGATAGACGTCTTCCGGCGATCCCACCTGTTCGATGCGGCCGTGATTCATGATGACGACCTTGTCTGCCAGCTCCAGCGCCTCTTCCTGGTCATGTGTCACGAAGATCGAGGTGAGCTGCATGTTTTCATGCAGCCGGCGCAGCCAGCGGCGCAGTTCTTTACGTACTTTGGCGTCGAGAGCACCGAAAGGTTCGTCAAGCAGTAGGACCGAGGGTTCGATGGCAAGCGCGCGTGCCAACGCGACGCGCTGGCGCTGGCCGCCGGAAAGCTGGCTGGGATAACGATCGCCTAACCGCTCCAATTGCACCAGCCGCAGCAGCTCGTCGACGCGGGTTTTAATGTCGGTCTTGCTGGGGCGCTCCGCTACCGGCCGCACGCGCAGACCAAAGCTGATATTTTCTACCACTGTCATATGTTTGAAGAGCGCGTAATGCTGGAAGACAAAGCCAACGCGGCGATCGCGCAGCTTGCGCCCGGTCATGTCCTCGTCATTGAACAGCACGTGGCCTTCATCCTGCGCCTCAAGGCCGGCCAGGATGCGCAGCAGCGTTGTCTTGCCAGAACCAGACGGCCCCAGCAATGCTACGAATTCGCCGCGCTGGATGTCGAGATCGACACCGCTCAAGGCCGTGAACGTGCCGAAGGTCTTGACGATACCTTGTGCCAGCAAGCCCATGATGATCTCCTTTCAGCGCATCAATGCGCTCGGTTAATGGGCGCGGCCGCCACTTAGTCGGTCGCCGTAACGCCATTCGACGAAGGATTTGGCGGCTAGCGTCACCAGTGCCAGCAGGGCCAACAGCGAGGCAACGGCAAAGGCGCCGACGAAATCGTATTCGTTGTAAAGAATCTCGACATGCAGCGGCATCGTGTTGGTCTGGCCGCGAATATGGCCGGACACGACCGAGACAGCGCCGAATTCGCCCATCGCTCGAGCATTGCAAAGCAGTACGCCGTAAAGCAATCCCCAGGCTACGTTGGGCAGCGTCACCAGGCGGAAGGTCTGCCAACCGTTAGCCCCGAGCGAGATCGCCGCTTCTTCCTCTTCCGTTCCCTGTTCCTGCATGAGAGGGATAAGTTCGCGCGCGACGAAAGGGAAGGTGACGAAGACGGTCGCCATTACCAATCCCGCGACATTGAAGATTACTTTGATACCCCAGGCATCGAGTGTCGGTCCAAACCAGCCATGAGCGCCATAAAGCAGAATATAGATTAGCCCAGAAATCACCGGCGAGACGGAAAAGGGCAGATCGACCACAGTCAGCAGCAGACTTTTGCCACGGAATTCGAACTTGGCAATGGCCCAGGC
>CAYOYT010000050.1:0-10549 GCA_964408245.1 uncultured Dongia sp.
CTTGCTTTTGTAGATTGTGGTTAAAATAAGGCTCTATAAGCCTCGGAAATTCCGCAAAATCCGCTATATCATTGGCGAATAAGGGTGTGTTTCGGGCATTATATTTTATCGATTTCAGAAATCGATTTTGAGCGCCTTGAGAGCACTGACTTTTAGGACCTGGCGACGGTCATACCCCTTCCAAGAATGAGGTTTCTCGAACCAGTCACGGTAGCTTCTGCCGTGACAATCCCAGCACTTTCCAGCCGCGGGCGGCTTGCTCATCAAGCCGTCCAGGCGATAGGCGCTGAGACCGCCGAGATGCTCCCGACCCCGCAGACGAATTACCCAAGGCCGATACGGTCCGGCGAACGCAACGCGTCGCGCAACACGGAATAGGGATCTTCGCCCGGCCATCTGCTGATATCCCTTGCCGTTCGCAGGCTTACTCTCCAAATGTTTGAAATCCGCGCATCTAAGCGGTTTCCGAAGCGAGACAGTCATGCCATCCCCGCAAGCCTGGTCATCTCTGGTGCGAGACATCAAGCAATGCCACCTTTGCGCCGGAAAACTGCCCTTAGGCCCCCGGCCAATTTTCGCTGGCAGCCCGACCGCGCGGATCGCCATCGTTGGACAGGCACCCGGGCGGCGCGCGCATCTTGCAGGTATCCCTTTTGCAGATGCCTCAGGCAATCGCCTGCGCGATTGGCTGGGGCTTGATCAGGTGACGTTTTACGATGCAGAGCGCGTCGCCATCATGCCGATGGGTTTCTGCTATCCAGGAACAGCCGTCGGTGGTGACAAGCTGCCCGATCCGATCTGTCACGTGACGTGGCACAAGCGCCTGCGCATGTTGATGCCAGATCTGACGCTGACATTGTTGGTGGGCGGGCTGGCGCAGAAGGCCTATCTCGACGATTTCAGCAATGTGACCGATTCCGTTTTTGCCGCCCGCAACGGCAAGGCGGCCATGGTGCCGTTGCCGCATCCCAGCTGGCACAACAATACCTGGCTTAAGAAGCATGCGTGGTTTGAACTGGAAATGTTGCCGTCGTTGCGCGCGCGGATTGCCCATGCGATCGCCTGATCAAACTGCTGAAGGCCTAGAATGAGATGCCTAGCGAAATAAAATGACCTGCAATATAATTGCGTGACTATCTTTAATGCGAGGGGATCATTACATGCGGCGCGCAAAACTCGATAAGATCGACCTTAAGATTCTGTCCGATCTTCAGGCGGATGGCCGAATGACCAATGTCGACCTCGCTAAACGCGCCGGCATTTCTGCGCCCCCTTGCCTCAGGCGCGTCCGCGCTCTCGAAAAGGCTGGATTTCTTAAAGGCTATCATGCCGACGTCAATGCCGAGGCATTGGGTTTCGGCGTCACCATTTTTGCTCAGGTCGGGCTATCGAGTCAGGCTGAGACCGATCTCAAGGCCTTCGAGGCGCGGGTGCTGACGTGGCCGCAGGTGCGGGAATGCCACATGCTGGCGGGCGAAACCGACTTCCTACTGAAGATCGTTGCGCATGACTGGGATTCTTACCAGCGTTTCTTGACCACCTGCCTGACGGCGGCTCCCAATGTCAGCCATGTGAAATCGGCACTCGCCATCCGGACGGGAAAGAACGAGCCCGGGGTGCCGATCGATATCGACGGTGGCGAAGAGCCGAAGGACGAAGACAGTTAGGCCTTATGGTCAAAACCGAAATCGGCTGGGCGAGAGCCCTCGCGGAAGTTGCTGCCTAAAGTGATCAGCGAGCCATCGGGCAGAATCGCTTGAGCACGACGATTGGCACCCTGAAACAGACGCACATCGCAACCATCGATGAAAAAATCCGCAAAGCGCAAGATTGCGCTGCGCTTGGGCGTTGGCGGCAACAGCGCCAGTGAGGCGTTGAGGCTGGTACTCACAGCGGCCTTTGCGGTGCGCGGATCCGCCATAAAATCAATCGCCATACCCATTCATCCACTCCACTCATTGGCCGCCTGACAGAGGCGATAGCAAGAACGACTTGCCCGCTAAGGCGCGATGAGGAGGTTTCTGGTTCGTGATCTGCGTCACATACCGGGCATGCGGGAAAAGGCGATCACAAAGTCCGTGCAAACCAGCAGCCTTAAGACTTTATTTACATTTTTGGGTCCGGCGAGATTGCTAAGGCTGTGGTGTTGGTTAACGCCCTTCGCGGCGCCAGGCAGCGAGGACCAATCCCACAGAGAGGGCAAGTGCCGCCCAAGAGGGTAGCAGGGGCGCTTGGCTCACACCTGTCACGAGGTAATCCTCATTGCGCGTGAGGCCAAGCCAGTTATTGCCGGCCCGATCGCCTTTCTTGCCCACGCGGCGGATGTCGGGAAGTGCATGCTCAGGGAGGATGTGGGTGCCACCTCGCGAAGCCGCGATGAGCGAATTCAGCGGTTGCGCACTGGCGCGTGGATCGTTGAATTCCTTGGAATTGATCTCGCCCAGAGCCGCGAAAGCATCGCGCGTGCCATCATTAATTCGGTAGAGGCCCTGATCGACCGCCGGAATACTCGCCGTCGCTCGGCCGCGACCAATATCGGTAAGACGCACAGTCTCGCTTTTCTCGTCCGGACGGAAGACGGTGACAGTCACATTGTCCTGGGGCGATAGTGAGCGACGTTCAATTTCAAGCTTGCCGTCAATGGCGGTGGCGCGCAGGTCCTCTTCTTCGAGATCCGGCTCCTGCATCAGCCAATGCGCGGTGCGACGAACCAGTTCAGCCTGTGGCCCACCGCCTTCAAAGCCTTTGGACCACAACCACATATGGTCGGAGAATATCTGCGCCACACGACCCTTGCCGACGCGGTTGAGAATCAGCAGCGGCAGATCACGGGCACCGTTCATCAGCACCTCGCCACTATCCGTCGTGGCCGCGACCTGGCGAAACCAACGCCCCCAATTGGGCGGCACGTTGAGATCCGCCAGGAGATCGGCCGTTACGGGATGCCGCTTGCCGACGTCGCTCAAGGTTGGTTTGAAGCCCTGCTCCAGGATTTCACCGGTGGGTACTGCGGCAAAGATCGGGGCGAGGGGCGTGCGATAAAGGCTGAATTGGCCCACCGCCGTGGGTCCCGCCGCTTCCAGCACGGCACCGCCGTTGGAAACGTAATTAGCGATATGCGTGAAGTATTCGTCCGGCAAAATACCGAGATGTTCGAACCGGTCGAAAATGATGAGGTCGAACTCCTTCAGCTTGACGTCGAAAAGCTCGTCATAGGGGAAGGCAATAAGCGCCAGCTCGTTGATCGGTGTCGCATCTTGCTTGTTGGGTGGTCGGAGAATCGTGAAATGGATCAAGCTGACCGAAGGATCGGATTTCAACAGGTTGCGCCAGCTGCGCTCACCGGGATAAGGCTCACCGGAGATGAGCAAGACCTTCAATTCGCTGCGCACGCCGTTGACCGAAAGCACGGCGCGGTTGTTGATGCGGGTAAGCTCCGCGGGTCCTTCATCGGCCTCGATTTCGAACACGGTCTGTCCGCCGTGCTCCAGGCCCAGCGACAAGGTCATCTCGCGCCCAGTCACCACGGGAACTGGGTCGAGCGCCACCCCGTCACGCTTGATATGGATGGTGGCCGCCGCTCCCGCATTCGCACCAAGATCGTCGATGCGGAGTTTCACTTCGACTGGCTTGCCGACAAGGCCAAAGCTCGGTGCCTCGATCAACTCGATGCGCCGGTCGCCTTTGGCCGGATCGTCGCTGAGAAGAAGGTGAACTGGTGCATCGATGCCGAGATCAGCAAAGCTCGTCGGCACATCGTGAATTTGCCCGTCGGAAACGATGACGATCCCGGCGATACGCGCCAAAGGTAAGTCGGCCATACCGCGACGCAAGGCGGCGAACAACTCGGTTCCCTTTTCAGCCGTATCCGACCCGGCGCCAGCATCGATCACTTTGATGTCGAGCTCCTCGAGCTTGCCGAGACGCTGGTTAAGTTCGCTCAGGGCCCGCGTGGTCTGGGCGAGGCGATCGCCGATCGATTGCGAGGGCGAATGATCGACAAGAATAACGGCAATATCTTTCTGATAAGCGCGCTTTTCCTGCACCATGCTGGGATCGAGCAAGGCCGCGAGCAAGCTGAGAGCGGCAAGCAACCGCAGCAGCGCGCCGCGCGCGCGCCGCCAAAGCGAGATCACGAACAGGATAAAGAACAGAATAACCAGCGCGGCGAGAAGCGGTTTCGGCAACAACGGATTGAAGACAACGGAAAGACCGTTCCAGCTGACGTCGCTCATTGCCCGAGCCTTTCCAAAATGGCAGGGACATGGACCTGGTCTTCTTTATATTTCCCGGTCAGCGCATACATCACGAGATTGATGCCGAAGCGATATGCGAATTCGCGCTGTTTCTCGCCACCTGGGGTCACCGGAAACAGCGGTTGGCCGTAATCATCGGTCGCCCAAGCGGCAGCGTAATCATTGCTACCTACAATAACTGAAGCAACGCCGTCATTCATACGGTTTTGAGAACTTTCGATCCAAAGAGTACCGCCGAGCCAGCGACCTGGAAAATCCTTGAGCAGGTAAAAGGAGCGCGTCAGCACATGATCGGCCCCTACTGGCGCCATCGGCGGGACATCGAGGCCGTCGGTGAGTTCTTGTAGTCTCATGGCGCCCGGTCCGAGCCCGCCAGTGATGCCGACCACATTCTGATCGGCAGTGTCGAAGAGAATCATGCCGCCGCCGGCGAGATAGCGGTTTATGGCGGTGACCGCACGATCGCTCAACGAGCCGCTAGAGCCAGCAATCGGCCAGTAAAGGACGGGATAGAAATCCAGCATATCTACATCGAGATCGACACCGACCGGATCGCCCATATCGGCTGAGGTGCGTTCCAGAAGCTTGGTGGTGAGCCCGTAGAGGCCAGCGCGGCTGGTCGCATCGACGTTGGGAATACCGGTCCGCACATAAGCAAGATGAGTCGAATCAGCTGCGGCTATGATCTCTTCATCTGTCATCGGCTGGACAGTCGGCTGGTTCGTGCCGTCCTGCGCCAGTGCTGGCGGTGCCGGTGCGGTGAAGAGCAATCCGAGGATTAACAGGGCGGTCACTGGTGCGCTACGACGGCGCGACAACAGGCCACGCATGATGAGCCCAATGATGATATCGGCTGCTAACAGCAAAGCGGCGAGAAAAAGCAGCCAGGGCTTCCAGTCGATGGCAGTCGACGGCGTCAAAGGATCGAGTGACAGATTGATCGGCGTCACCACTGGTAAATGCGTTGTTAAATTAAGTGCGCGCCGCCCCTCCGTTGGACCGTAAAGGCCCGGCGGATGTAGTGGCCCACTGACTTGATCTTTGAGATCGGTGGGAGAGAGCGGCGTCAGGTTGGTGGGCGCCGGAATAAGCTTACCGAAACCGTCGACGATCTGCGCGGGTGGCAGCGGCGTTGCATTGTCCTGACCGGTACTGGGAATACCGGCTGCGAGTAGCAGCAGGCGGTTGAGCATATCCACATAAAGGCCGGACAGCGCCAAATTCGACCAAGAGGAATTGGCGCTGACATGGAACAGAACGATATAGCCGTCACCGCGTTTGGTGCCGGTCACCAGCGGCGTGCCGTCGCTCAGCCGCGCCCAAGTTTTATTGCCGAGATCAATGTCGGGCTGTGCCAGGACCTGGCGGCCAACGGTTACATCCTTGGGAATCTCAAGGCCCACGAAGGGTGACGCGGCCGGGAAGGCTGCTAACGCCGCTGGTTTCGACCAGCTCAACGCGCCGCCCAGGACGCGATCACCTTGCCGCAGGCGCACCGGCAAAAGATTATCATCAGCGGCAAGCGCCAGACGATCGCCAGCGAAGCGGATCAGCATGCCGCCCTTTTCGATCCACGCAGCGAGTGTTGCGCGTTCGCCGTCACTGATCTTGCTGCTATCGGGCAGAATCATGACGGAAAGCGGCTGCTTGACGAGTGTCGATACTGTCCCGACACGCAATTCGTTGGCCGGCTGCAATGCGCGCTCGACATAATAGAGCTCGCCCAGCAGCGGTTGACGGGCGGCCGTCGCGTTGTCGGTGATGACGCCGATCGGCTTGGCGCCGGCGCTGTCGTCGAGCAGGACAATGCCGCCAGCCTGCGCGATATCGCTTTCATCGGATTGTAAGGTGATGGCACCGACCCGACCGCGCAATTCCAATGGCAGCGCAATATTGGCCTCGACCGAATTGCCACCGGCGGCAAAGACCGCCTTTTCCAGGCCGATGGTGCGGCCCTCATGATCGAGAATGCGCAAGCTCACTTCCTGATCTACACCAACCATCGGCCGCTCGACCTTGATTTTGAGACCGGCGGTATCGATCTTGGCCGGCCGCAGAATGACGGGCAAATCGCGGGGGCCGACAATCTTGAGATTGCCAAACTTTTCCAAACGCGCATTGAGGGTCGCATCGCTGTCACCGGGAACGCCCACGCCATCGCTGAGCCAGGTGATGTTGAGATCTGCAGGCAAGGCCTTGCTGGCAGGCATACGGTCGATCATGGTGACAACCAAGTCGCGCCGTCCGACCCATGATTGCGGTGCTAGATTAGCTACTGCCGCTTTAGCTTGCGATGGCGCCAGCCGATTGGGAGATGTTAGCTCGGTCTGGCCTAGGCCCGGTGCGGTCGGGACCAGCAACACGTCGCGGCTTTCCCGTGTAGCCTGATCGATGAGGGCATCGGCGGCCAAGCCAGTTTCCTGCCAATGCGGTGCGGCCGACCAGCCGTTATCGATCACCAGCATGAGCGGACCGGAACGGCCGAACGTCGCGCCAGCATTCCACACCGGATGTGCCAGTGCGGCAATCACCAGCGCAGCGATGACCACACGCAGCAAGATCAACCACCAGGGTGTCCGATGCGGTGTTTCTTCCCGCGGCATCAGGCCGAAGAGAAGACGGATCGCCGGGAAGGGGATGCGCTTCGGGCTCGGCGGAGTCAAACGCAGCAACCACCAAAGAATGGGAAGGGCGAGAAAGGCAGCGAGCAATGCCGGTGTGAGAATGCTGAGATTGCCGATATTCATCGTCGCATTCCCCGGTCGGCTGCGAGCCATTGATAGAGCTGTAGGACAGATGTGGCGGCGGGACTGTCGGTGACATGCACGGTCATGCTCCAGCCAGCATGGCGTGCCAATTCTCGCAAGCTCTGTTGATGCGCCGTCAGTCGGTCCAGATATTGCTCGCGAATGCCTTCGGCGCGGCTCATCAGCACATCGCCTTCACGCTCCAGCCCTAAGAAACGCACGCGGCCGGTGAATGGCATGGTCTGCTCGGCTGGGTCGAGAACCTGTAGCAGATGGCCATGCACATTGCGCGCGGCGAAGCGGGCGATAACGTCCTGCCAAGCGTCGATCGGCGACAGAAAGTCGCTGATGATAAGCGCGTGAGCATGGGCCGGCAGATCCGCTTGTGGTGGCACGCTGGGCGCTTTTTCCGGATCGCGGGCATCGACGAAGAGTCGTTCGGCCAAGCGCTCGGTGACGCCGCGCCCGGCAATGGGCGGCTCTGGGTGACCGAGCAGACCAATACGTTCTCCAGCACGTGACAGTACGCTGGAAAGCGCCAAAGCGAGCACTTGGGCGCGCGCTGACTTGGTCGGTAGGTCGCGCCGGCTGCCATAGGTCATGGACGGTGAATGATCGCACCATAGATAAACGCTCTGCGAGGCCGACCATTCCAGTTGACGCAGGTAAAGCTTGTCGGTCTTGGCTGATGCGCGCCAATCCAGCCGCTTCAGTTCGTCGCCTGCATAATAGGGACGGTACTGCCAGAAGACCTCGCCCTGTCCCGTGCGACGGCGTCCGTGGACACCCTGCTCGACGGTCGCAGCGATGCGTTCGGCCGCGAGCAGCAAAGGCGGTAGCCGCTCCGCGATCGCTGCTGCTTCCGCCTTCTGACGGTCGCGGGCGATCTGCGGATTGGTATTCGAGTCAGTGCCGGTCAGCGCCACGCGATCACTCAGTTCAATTGCTCGATTAATCGATCGACGACGCCGGTGAGGGTGACGCCCTCGGCGCGTGCCCCGTAATTAAGCGCGATGCGATGGCGTAGAACAGGATGTGCAAGTGCTGCGACATCGTCAATGGAGGGGCTGAAGCGGCCCTGCATGAGCGCCCGCGCGCGGCTCGCCAGCATGAGAGCCTGGCCGGCGCGCGGTCCCGGACCCCAGGCAAGGCTCGATTTCACCATCGCGATCTCACTCGTCTCTGGGCGACCGGCACGCACCAGGCGCAGGATCGCCTCGACTACCTTGTCGCCGACGGGTACACGGCGGACGAGACGCTGCGCTGCCATCAATTCGCTGGCGCTCAGCACTGTTGCTGGCTCGGCATCGGCAGCGCCGGTTGTCACGATCAACATCTGTCGTTCCGCGTCGACGCTGGGATAGTGCACGTCAATCTGCAAGAGAAAGCGATCGAGCTGAGCCTCCGGCAGCGGATAAGTGCCTTCTTGCTCCAACGGATTCTGGGTCGCGAGGACATGGAAAGGCTGCGGCAAGGCGTGCGTATGCCCACCGACCGACACCTTGTGTTCCTGCATCGCCTGCAGAAGCGCTGATTGCGTACGGGGGCTGGCGCGGTTGATTTCATCAGCCATCAGAAGCTGACTGAAGACTGGGCCCTTGATGAAGCGGAAGGAGCGCTTGCCGGCATCGCTTTCCTCCAGCACCTCGGAGCCAATGATATCGGCCGGCATGAGGTCTGGGGTGCATTGCACGCGCTTGGCATCGAGTCCCAACACCTTACCTAGGCAGTCGACAAGCCGTGTCTTGGCCAGGCCCGGCACACCCACCAGTAGGACATGGCCACCGCCCAAAAGGCTGATGAGCGATTGTTCGACCGTTTCCTCCTGACCAAAAATGATCTGGCCGATATTGCTGCGGACCTGGGCGAGGCGGCTGCTCAAGGTCTCGATTTCGGCAGCGAGATCGGCGCCGGGATTGCCCGGCGATACCCGAGCGGCCTTGGGCTTATCCACGGTGTCCACTGAAAGACTGTCATCGGTACTTGCCAAGTCGGCCTCCTTGTACTCGTATGGTAATAGCTTATCTTTTCTTTAGATTTCAGAAGCGTAGCGCCAGGCACCCGGCGATGTCCAATCTCGATTTGAGCAATCCCAATTTCAGCAACTTGCCCTCCTGCGGCGATTTCGATTTTCGCATTGCCCGGGACGGCACCTGGTTTTACCGCGGTTCGCCGATCGGACGTAAATCCTTGGTGCAACTGTTTTCCACGATATTGCGGCGAGAAAATGACGGATCATACTGGCTGGTGACCCCTGTCGAGCGCGGTCTAGTCACCGTCGATGATGCGCCTTTCATTGCCGTTGAAATGGAGGTGCGGGGCGAGGGTCGCGACCAAATTCTAGCTTTTCGGACAAATGTTGAGGAATGGGTGACGGCGGATTCGGCGCATCCCATCCGCGTTGGAATCGGTCATGATGGCGCCCCCAGTCCCTATATCAGGGTTCGTGGCGCCTTAGATGCCCTTATAGCCAGACCGGTCTTTTATCAGCTGGTCGATCTTGCCGAGATGCGTGCACGAGGGCAGCGCTCAGAGCTTGGTGTCTGGAGCGGGGGCACATACTTCTCTCTAGGCTTCACCGAGGCAGCCTGATGCCACGCGATTTGGTACTGACACGATTTCGCGATGTCGTGCCCGGGCGCCGGGGCGCACCCACCTTACGCGGCGACGACGATCTTAATCCAGAGATGCGTGCCGATGAGGCTGGACGGCAGCTGGTGCAGGCAGCGGTTTTGGTGCCATTGATCGACCGGTCGGAGGGCATGACCGTTCTCCTGACCAAGCGCACCGATCATCTTCACGATCATGCCGGGCAGATCAGCTTTCCTGGCGGTCGTATCGATGCCGAAGACACCGACGCAATCGCTGCCGCCTTGCGCGAAACAGAAGAGGAAACCGGTCTTGACCGGAGACATATTGATCTCATTGGCGCCCTCGATACTTATGTCACGCGGACGGGTTTCGAAGTGACGCCCGTGGTGGGAATGGTGCGGCCGGGTTTCACGCTTCATCCCGATACGTTCGAGGTCGCGGAGATATTCGAGGTGCCGCTTGCCTTCTTCCTCGAACTCGGCAACCGCCGCATGGAGAGCCGTGAATGGCAGGGCAAGCGGCGCTATTTTTATGTCTATCCTTACCAAGGCTATTATATCTGGGGAGCAACCGCCGGCATGCTCAACAATCTCGCCGAAATATTGAAGGCTGAATAATGCGCGCCGTTCTAGAAATCGCCATCCCGCTCCTGCTGCCAGCTTTGCTTTACTGGATTTATCTGCGCATTCAGGAAAAACGTGGTCGGCCGATCCGAGACGTGCCGGTCTCTTGGCTGGCAGCAATCGGAATTTGCCTCGTGATCTTCGTCTTGGTTGCTGGCTGGCTGGCTAACAGTGAATCGCCCAGCGGAAAATACATTCCACCTGCGGTCGTCGATGGTAAGGTTGTGCCGGGTCATTTTGAAGAAAATCCATCCTCTCCCTAGCCAAGGCTGTCCTGATACCTCCGATTCTGGCCGATACACATGGGGCGTGGATGGGGGTGCAATTGCCT
>CAYOYT010000051.1:0-10363 GCA_964408245.1 uncultured Dongia sp.
CGGTCATGGCCCAAACCATACGGTCGATGGATTGTTTCGCCATCTGGGTGCCGGCGGGGTTGTCGAAGAAAACCGCCTGCTCGCCGTTCTGTACCCGCTTCAAGCCCGGAAATTGGGCGCGAATGGCATCAACGTCGTAAGTCATGATGTTCTGCTCCTGGACAGTCAGGTATTACCGAACGCGCTGACGGCGCATCTGGAAGATGAAACCGAAGAAGCTCATTAGCAATTATGCGGCAAGAAAACTAGTGATGCCTTTGGTATCGGAAATCTGCGGGCTTGGAAAATGGCGTGACTTTACATTCTGGCTAAAGGGAAGATAACCGCTGATAATTTCTGTTAGAATAGATGGAAGGTAGGCTGACATGAACAGCCATGATCTGACGCACGGCCTCTGGCCTTTTTTTCGCGAGCATCTCGCTGGCGCCGTCTTCACCGATCTCACGCACGCCTTCTTTCCAGGTCAGCCGAAATTTGCCGATTTTCCGGATGAAGAGCGCATCCTTTTGCAGGATTATGGACTGGGGCACAGCTGCCAAGTGCACCACTATTCCCATGTTGGCCAATGGGGCACGCATGTCGATCCGCCAGTTCATTACATCGAGAGCGGACGCACGCTGGACGCCATCAGCCCGCATGAGATGCTGTTGCCACTCGTGATCCTAGATATTAGCGACCGCGCTACGCGCGATCCAGATTCCGTTCCGAGTGTAGCGGATATCGATGTTTGGGAAAAACGGTTCGGGCGCATTCCGGCTGGCAGCTTTGTCGCTCTGCGCACCGATTGGTCGCAACGCTGGCCCGATAAGGCGCGCATGCACAACCATGACGCTGCGGGAAAATCGCATTGCCCGGGTTGGTCGCGAGAGGTACTGACCTGTCTGATTGAAGAACGTGGTGTCACCGCCATCGGTCACGAGCAGCTTGACACGGACCCGGGACTTTCCGTTTCTGCGGGCGATGATGGATTGGAGCGCTACGTACTTTCCAAGGATCGTTGGCAGATCGAGATGCTGACCAATCTCGACAAAGTACCACCAGCCGGTGCTCTCATCATCGCAACATGGCCCAAGCCTAAGGACGGCTCGGGCTTCCCCGCGCGCGCGATCGCCATTCATCGCTGAAATTTGCCATGGCGCCGGTACGGCGCTAAAACACAGCTAAGCAATCGATGAGCCTTTAAGAATGACGGCCGAAGCCACCACCGAGATTGGCGCCCATATCCGTGCCGCGCAGATCTTGCTGCTCTGCTCCGATCTCGCGGCCGAATTGACGTTCTTTACGCAGCGCTTGGGCTTCAAGATCAATCTCATCATGCCGGCAGATGCACCAGCTTTGGCGGTGATTTCGGGCCATGGACTGACGTTGCGATTGGAGCAGCGCGTTGATGCCTGCAATCAGACACCTCTGCATCTACGCCTGCTGTGTGATATCTCGCTTCTGCCCACGGGATCGCCCGATGAGCTGACCGCCCCCAGCGGAACGAAGCTTCAGCTGGTTGACGCCCAGCCGCCGTTGATCCTGCCGGAGGGTACTCAAGAATTCGTGCTGTCGAAAAGTCGCCCCGATGCGTGGGCTGTCGGTCGCGCCAGCATGCAATATCGCGATCTCATTCCGTCACGCCTTGGCGGGCGTTTTATCGTTTCTCACATCCGAATTCCCGTCGGTGGGCCGGTGCCCGATTATGTTCATTTTCACAAGATCCGATTCCAAATGATCTTCTGCAAGAGCGGCTGGGCAAAGCTGGTCTATGAGGATCAGGGCGAGCCCTTCCTGCTAGAAGCGGGCGATTGCGTGCTACAGCCGCCCGAGATTCGCCACCGCGTCCTTGAAGCCTCGGACGGATTGGAAGTGATTGAAATTGGCTGTCCGGCCGTGCATGAGACCTTTGCCGATAACAACATGGAATTACCCACCGGCCGAATCATACCAGATCGCTCTTACGGCGATCAGCGATTTGTACGCCATATTGCCAGCAAGGCGTATTGGGGGTCCTGGCATCTTCCCGGTTTCGAAGCACGCGATCTTGGCATCGGTGCCGCGACAGATGGTCTCGCCGGCGTGCGTGTCGTGCGAACAAATGACCAAGTTGCCGCCGAGGCCGCACCCCATGGTGGTGAGTTCCAGTTCTATTTTGTGCTCGCGGGCTGCCTCGCGCTAAAGGCTCCTACTTTCGGCAGCCATGTACTCGCGATCGGCGACAGTGTCGTGATCCCCGGTGATGCGGCTTATAGCTTGATCGCTTCAGCCGGCACTGAGTTCCTAGAGGTCAGACTGCCGGACCTCGTTAATACATAAGAGAAACGCGTTTGGTCGACAAGATTACGAAGAAGCTTGGCCCACGCGACAGCATGCGAGGATCAAACTAAGCAGCACGCAAGATCATTTCGATCGGCGCGATATGACCTTGTTCTAGGGCGGCCAAGACATTCTGCAAACGCAGTTTTGCCTCCGGCCCCATCATCACATGCAATCCCAGAATCGGTGCCCCTTCTGTCGCCATGCGCGCGCGCATTGTTGCGACCGCCGCCAGCACGTCATCGCGGCGATTCTGTTCTGCCTCAAGGATAAACCCGGCTTTTTCCAGTAATTGCCGATAGGCCGCCGGACCTGCGACGAAACTAGTCGCGGGCCCGGCAGACCATGGCATGGGGTAGGTCAGCGGCACATCATTCACCAGCATGACGTCATAGACAATAAAGCGACCGCCCGGCCGCAAGACACGCTTTGCCTCGGCAAAGAGCGTGGATTTATCTGCGATATTCATGCCGACATGAATGAGGCACGCAGCATCAAAGCAACTGCCTACGAATGGCATGGTCAAGGCGCTGCCGATTTCGAACGCCACTTTCTCGCCCAAACGACATTTCATCGTCAGCATTCTGGCCGCCTCGATAAACGCCGGCGTGAGGTCCAGGCCCGTAACGTGGCAGCCATATTGGCTAGCGAAATAGCGCGCCGGCCCGCCGATACCGCAACCGATATCAAGCACATGATCGGTGCCGGAAAGCTGCAAGTCCCTGCCAAGCTGTGCCGTCTGCGGGCGCCATCCGAGGTGAAATTCGTCGACCTCAGCCAAATCATCAATGTCCAGGCACGCGATATCCTTTCCCGCCTGCTTCAAGGCCGCCAGGATCTGCGCCCCAAGATCTTTTCGCCCGTAATGCCGGGCCACTTGTTGTTCGATCGTCATTTCACTGACATCAGCAAAAAAGAGCCATGCAGGGCGTGATTGCCTTCGGACCGTCGCAATTTCTAGCATTCCTCAATGCTTTATCGCCCACGAACTTCTAAGCGGAACGTTACTTTTTGCCGAGCCATTAACATCGACGATCAAGATACTAAACACTTTGATTAAAATCTTGACCACTTAATAAGGGAGCCTTATATCCCGACCAAACTATAAAGTTCGTTTTTAAATTTGAGAGGACGGCAATGCGGACCATCAATCACTACGTCGGCGGCAAGGAAGTTGCAGGAACGTCTGGCCGCAGCTCTGACGTCTTCAATCCTGCGACAGGTGAGGCCCAGGCCAAGCTACACCTGGCAACCGCCGAGGAAGTCGACGCTGCGGTGAAGAATGCACAAGCCGCTTTCCTCGGCTGGGCCAACACACCGCCGCTGACCCGCGCCCGCATCATGTTCAAATTCAAGCAGCTGGCCGAAGACAACGCCGACAAGATCGTCGCCATGATCACGGCAGAACATGGCAAGGTCCTCTCGGATGCCAGGGGCGAATTCACGCGCGGCCTCGAAGTAATCGAGTTTGCCTGCGGTGCTCCGCAGCTCTTGAAGGGCGAGTTCTGTGAGAACGTTGGCACCAATGTCGATAGCTGGTCGGTGCGTCAGCCGCTCGGCGTGGTGGCTGGCATCACGCCGTTCAACTTCCCGGCCATGGTGCCGATGTGGATGTTCCCAACCGCCCTCGTGGCCGGCAATTGCTTCATTCTAAAGCCCTCTGAACGCGACCCTTCGGTCTCGGTGATGATCGCCGATCTGCTGAAAAAGGCGGGCCTTCCCGATGGCGTCTTCAACGTCGTTCAAGGTGACAAAATCGCGGTCGATGCACTTCTCACCCATCCCGGTATCGAAGCCATCAGTTTCGTCGGCTCGACGCCGATCGCTGAATATATCTACACCACAGGCACGGCGCACGGTAAGCGAGTCCAGGCCCTGGGCGGCGCGAAGAACCACATGATCGTCATGCCGGATGCCGATATGGATCAAGCAACCGATGCGCTCATGGGCGCAGGTTACGGCTCAGCTGGCGAGCGCTGCATGGCCATCTCTGTCGCGGTTGCCGTCGGTGACAAGGTCGGCGACACGCTGGTCGACAAGCTGGCCCCGCGCGTGAGGGGCATGAAGGTGGCGCCTGGCACCGATCCGGAAGCCGAAATGGGCCCGCTTGTCACCAAGCAGCACTACGAAAAGGTGAAGGGCTATGTCGATCAGGGCGTAAAAGAAGGCGCCAAGCTGGTCGTGGACGGCCGCAGCTTGAAGCTGCAAGGCTATGAGAATGGCTATTTCCTGGGTGGCTGTCTGTTCGATCACGTCACGCCGGAAATGAAGATCTACCGGGAAGAGATTTTCGGTCCGGTTCTCTCGGTCGTGCGCGTGCCCGATTACGCCAGCGCCGTGAAACTCATCAACGATCACGAATATGGCAACGGTACCGCGATCTTCACGCGCGACGGCGATGCCGCTCGCGACTTCACCTCACGTATCAAGGTCGGGATGGTCGGCGTCAACGTGCCGATTCCGGTACCAATGGCTTTCAACAGTTTTGGGGGCTGGAAGCGCTCGCTATTCGGCGATCATCATATGCACGGCATGGAAGGTATCCGTTTCTTCACGAAGCTGAAGACGATTACCGGTCGTTGGCCGACCGGCATCCGCTCGGGCGCCGAATTCGTCATGCCAACCATGAAGTAACTAAGCAACGACATAAAGCCTTGTTCAGGCATCTTTCTAAAATCGGCCAGATCGGTTAAACCCGATCTGGCCGATATGTTTTTGCGTGTGAGTTCAAATGCCCATTTCGCCTTTCCTTGCCGATACTTTGACCCTCGCTCGCAACCAAGGCTGGTCACGACGGCAGATGCTGGCAGCTTTGACCGGTGGCGCGGTGGCCACAATGCTGCCGGCGCAGGGCCGCGCCAAGGTCAAGGAACTGGTTTTTGCCAGCTGGGGCGGTGATGAGATCAAAAGTCTCACACGCGCGTTTGGTAAAAGCTATGAAACAGCGACCGGTACATCCCTCATCTTCGACGGAACCGGACCGACCGAAGGAGCCATCCGCACGCTGGTCGATTCGGGTG
This sequence comes from uncultured Dongia sp., assembly GCA_964408245.1. Taxonomy (GTDB): domain Bacteria; phylum Pseudomonadota; class Alphaproteobacteria; order Dongiales; family Dongiaceae; genus Dongia. Next base: position 5,319 of record CAYOYT010000051.1, read on the forward strand.
ACGTTACCTGGGATATCTGTGATGCTGACGGCTTCACCGCCATGCGGCTTGGCGCGAGCGGGCATTTAAGCACCATCGATTACAAGACGGTGGACGGTAAAAAGATCATGTCGCCCTTTGCGTTTGACCATGGCGCTTGCGGCTACACCTATTCTTATGTCCTGGCATTCGACACCAAGCGCTTTGGAGACCGTCCGCCAACGACTTGGAAGGATTTCTTCGACACCGAAAACTATCCGGGTGGACGTGCGGTCTATCGCTGGATGAACGGTGCGCTTGAAGCCGCCATGATGGCCCAAGGCAAGCTGGTCGATAACAAGCTAGCGAACCCATACCCGATCGACCTCACCGTAGCACTCAATCGCATCTCTCGCCTAAAACCCAATCTCCAGACCTGGGAGACGGGCGAGCAGGTAGAGCAAATGTTCAACGACAACACGATCACCATGGCTTGCATGTGGCACACGCGCGCCGCGGAGCTCGCCCAGAAATCCAAAGACAGAATCGCCTTCACATGGGCGGGGGGTATCCTTTACCCCGGTGTCTGGGTGGTACCGAAGGGCAATCCTGGTGGTATCGACGCCTTCAAATTGATCAGACATATGCAAGATGCGGGTAGGCAGATCGAGTTCACCAATCTGCGGCGGCTCGGCCCGGCCAATCCGGAAGCGACAGCGGCCATGCCGAAGGCCTTGCGCAAATATGACCCAACCCAGCAGAAGAATCTAGCGCAGCAAGTCATTGCCGACAGTAAGTGGTGGGCTGACAATTTCGATAAGACGCGGGCGGAAGTCACCAATATGCTTCTGCGCGGATGACTGCCGCTGGCTGATTAATCGGCTGAGGGAACCGCATGTCTGACGATACCGCCTTTCTGGGCGCCACCGAATTGGTGGCACTTTATCGAGCCCGAAAATTGTCTCCGGTCGAGGCGACAAAGGCCTCCCTCGATGCGATCGAGCGCCATAACCCACATCTCAATGCCTATTGCTTCGTCGATCATGAAGCAGCTCTTGCCCAGGCGCGCCGATCTGAGGAGCGCTGGCAAAAGAAGGCGCCTTGTGGCCTGATCGATGGCGTGCCGACGTCGATCAAGGATCTGGTGCTGACGAAAGGCCTACCGACCCGGCGCGGCTCCCGCTTGATCGATAACGATCAGACCTGGGGCGAGGATGCACCGAGTGCCGCCCGGCTCAAGGAGCACGGCGCCGTTATTCTGGGCAAGACAACGACACCGGAATTCGGCTGGAAGGGAGTCACGGATTCACCACTCACGGGTATCACCCGGAACCCGTGGAACCCAGAAAAAACACCAGGCGGCTCCAGTGGTGGTGCAGCGGTCGCGGCTGCGACCGGCATGGGCGCGCTTCATATCGGAACCGATGGCGGCGGATCAATCCGCATTCCAGCAAGCTTTACCGGTATCGTCGGCTTCAAGGCGACCTTTGGCCGCGTGCCCGCCTTCCCGCTTTCGCCCTTCGGCGGTCTTGCCAATGTGGGTCCGATGACTCGCTCGGTCGTGGATGCCGCCTTGATGTTCTCGGTTATCTCACGTCCGGACCCGCGCGATTGCTATACCCTGCCAATCGAGCCGGCGGACTATCACGAAACGCTCAATGGCAATATCGTCGGCTGGCGCATCGCCTATTCACCGACCTTGTCAGGAGCCAAGGTTGATCCGGAGATTGCTGCTAGAATTGCGGCGGCCGTCAAAATCTTCGAAAATCTTGGCGCCAAGGTCGAGCTGGTCGACCATGTACTCGATCCGAGCTTGGCCACGTTTCAGACGCATTGGTTTGGCGGCGCGGCGTTTCTCGTCAATCAATTCTCGGTCGAAAAGCAAAAGCTGCTCGATCCTGGCCTTGCCCAAATCGTCGAGATGGGCCGTAGCATTTCATTGCTAGATTACCTCGCCGCGGGAAAGGCGCGCGAGGCGATGGGGACGGCAATCAACCATCTCCACCAGCGCTTCGATCTGTTGCTCACCCCCACCATGCCTATTGCGGCCTTCGCCGCTGGGTATGACTTTCCCCCCGAGAGCGGCGACGAACAATGGTCGGACTGGACGCCACTTACCTATCCCTTCAACCTCACGCGTCAGCCGGCTATCTCAGTTCCCTGCGGCCTTACGTCTGCTGGCCTCCCGATTGGCTTGCAGATCGTCGGACCTCTTTACGGGGACCGAGCCGTGCTAAATGCGGCCCGAGCTTTCGAGCAGGGCCGTCCGTTCCGCCGACCAACGGTCTGAGCGACGCCGCGTCCTCAGGCCTTCGGCTCAAAAATAACGTACCATTTCTTGACGGCGTCGATCGTCTCCCAACTGCCGGTGAAGCCTTTTGGAATGATGAAAGCATCACCTGTCTGAAATGTCTCGGCGACCCCGTCGGCATTGGTCAGGATGATTTTACCGGCCAGGATCGCGCAGAATTCTTCTTCGCCATAATGGATCTGCCACTTGCCGGGTGAGGATTCCCAAATGCCGGAAAAGAACTGACCAGTTTGATCGGTATAGTAGTTCTGTAGCTTCGTGCTCGGATTACCGCTGATAATGTTACCCGGTGCACCGGTTTCGATGGCTGGCGGATTGCTGCCAAAACAGATCAATTTAACGCTCATTGTTATTCCCCTAAATGCGCGCCGATGGGCGCTAAAATAATGGCGGATTCTCTATCATCATCGGTGAGGCGGCGCCACCTACACAACCGCTTAGAGATGCCGCAGACGCCGATGGCAGCCCCCGCATCAAAGCATGGCAGCCCAGCGCCGCGGCTCTTTGACGATCGGCAGGACCGCTTCTACGATCCGCCGCCAGATCACTCCGCCAGGATAGCATAATGACCTCACGAGATTCCGCCGCACCCGCCACATGGCGCAGCCTATTCAGCCATGGGCTCGGCCTCTATGTCGTCATGCTCAATCTCGGTATCGGCTTGCATGCAGTCGATGTCTTCGTTGTCTCGACCGTGATGCCAGATGTCGTGCGCGATCTAAGTGGTGCTCATTTCTACGCCTGGTCGACCATGCTTTACATGGTCGCATCGATCATCGGCGCCGCGGCGACTGCGCCGTTACGCTTGCGTTTCGGCGGCCGACGCGCCTATTGCGCCGGCGCCGTCCTTTTCCTGATCGGCTCGGCGAGCTGTGCGACGGCACCCAACATGGAACTCTTCATCCTTGCCCGCTTCGTACAGGGATTTGGCGGCGGTATCGTCGTCTCGCGTTCCATGGCAATGGTGGGAGACCTCTTTCCAGAGCATCTCAAAAAGCCGATCTTGGCGCTCATCTCATCGACCTGGGGTGTTGCGGCGCTGATCGGCCCGGCGTTGGGCGGCAGTTTTGCCGCTTTCCATTTTTGGCGCGGCGCTTTCTGGTTCAATATACCCTTCGTTCTGCTTTTTCTGGGTGTAGCGCTGACGCGTCTACCGGCCGATAAACCTCAGAAAGGTGATGCACCACAGTTTCCTTTCGGTCGTCTAGCGCTCCTCAGCGCCGGCGTAATGAGCATTGGTGTCGCGAGCGAAGGCGCCAATCTTGCTGAGCGCATTGGGCTCATCGTGCTAGCACTCGTCCTGGTCTTCGTCACCTTCACGCTCGATCGACGCGGCCTCAACCGTATCTTTCCCGGTCATCCACTGTCCTGGAAGACCACGACCGGCACCGGCTATTGGGTGATGTTCCTCGCCTCCGTCACGCACACCGTGATTGGCGTGTTTCTGCCGCTGGCGCTGCAGGAATTGCACGGTCAGTCGCCGATCGTCGCCGGTTACATGATGGCGGCTCTCGCCATCGGCTGGACGGCTGCTTCGGTCTTCACCGCCAAATGGCAGGGAACGAAAGCTTTCGCCGCGATGGTTTGCGGCCTCATCTTCTGCGTCATTGGCCTTGCTGCTTTAGCGCTTGGCGTCGTCGCCTTGCCGCCGCTGGCGATTGTGGTTTTTAACGGCCTGGTTGGCATCGGTCTGGGGAGCTCCAACCTGCATGTCGTCGCGGCCACCATGCGGCATGCGGCTCAGGGTGAAGAATCGATTACCGCCTCATCGATCCCCACCATACGCTCACTGGGCATAGCCTTCGGTGCCGCTGCCGCTGGTGCCATCGCTAACAGCGCTGGGCTCACCGATGCCCTCTCGCCGGCAGATGTCGCGCATGCGGTCACCTGGGTTCTATCGGTAGGTACGCTGGCGCCAGTGCTGGGATTGCTCTTCGTGCTGCGCTTCATCGCCTTGGTGAGGCGCCACGCGATCTAGCCGAGCTTTGGCTTGCACCGCGCCCAGGCTGCACGGCGCGATAGACTGATCCACCAGCGCGACAACCGCGTGGAGGCATTGAGTGCCGTTTTACCTTCTGGGGTCCCCATCATATAGCCGGCGATCGGCATCAGCATGATGTCGGCAAGGCTGAGATCGACCCCGATCAAAAATTCCGACTGACTACCATCGTGTGAAAGCAGCGACAGCTGCTCGATCGCATAAAGAGAATCCTGCATCGCCGGAATGATGCGGGTGACCGACGCCAAATCGGGCACCCCGCCCAGAAAGGGGACGAACAGGCGCTGCGCGATGACGACACCAATCGCTGACGGTGCGAGATGCGCTCGGATCACCGCCATGATCTGGGTCATCAAGGCTCGGTCGCGAGGATTTTCGGGTTGCAGGATCGGTCCGGGAAAACCTTCATCGACATAGCGAAGGATTGCCTCAAGATCGAACAGCATAAGCCCAGCGTGGCCAAGCGTCGGCTGACGATCGCAAAGATAGGTCAGAAGCTCCGTGAGTCTGAAGCCGCCCGCCTTCAGCAGGTCCGGTTCCTGCACCTGATAGATGAGCCCTTTTTCTTCACATGCCAGGCACGCGGCAGCCACATGAGTACCGTTAAGGGGTCCGGAAAGAAGGACTTCTGTCATGATGCGACGTTACCGGGACCTGTGGCGGCCCGCAATGCTGCTTGGTTAATCGATCGCAGTATGGGAAAAACTACTCGTTTTTTCAGGCGATTAGATACTAAACCGATACCCGACTAAAATAATAGTGTTGCAAAGCAATAAC
>CAYOYT010000052.1:0-10246 GCA_964408245.1 uncultured Dongia sp.
CACAAAGAAAGCGATCCCGATCGATCCGGCGCAGCTCTTCCAGCATGCGAAGCTCAGCGTCCGCTTCGCTCATGGCGTCAACAACAATCCCATACTTTATTAATGGACTTACGGGGAATCAGTTTCTCCGAACCATTTCATCCTATAGAATATGGCCGATAGCCACACCGCTTTTGCTTTGGAGGGGTATAGCAATGAGCAAAATTCTTGAAAACCTACATAGAACGTTGGCCGCAGGTGTCGTGCTCGCGGTTGTTGTGTTCCTTATCGTTAATCTCGGCGGCTTCGATCCCGGGCCGTATGTCGGTTTCTTGTTTCGATTTATCCATGTGTGGTTCGGGATCCTTTGGATCGGCCTGCTCTACTACTTCAACTTCGTGCAAATCCCGTCCATGCCGAAAATCCCGGACGAGCAGAAACCGGCAATCGGCAAGGTCATCGCGCCAACGGCTCTGTTTTTCTTCCGTTGGGCAGCTGCCGGTACGATCGCTTTCGGTCTGATCACCGCAGCGCATAACGGCTATATCGTCGAGGCACTGACCTTCCAGCCGGGTTTCCGCACGATCGGTATCGGCATGTGGCTCGCCTTGGTCATGGGCTTCAATGTTTGGTTCATCATCTGGCCCAACCAGAAGCGCGCCCTCGGCATTGTCGATGCCGATGCAGATGCAAAGAAGAAGTCTGCCCGCATGGCAATGCTGACATCGCGCGTCAACACCATGCTGTCGATCCCCATGCTTTATTGCATGGTGGCACAGCAGCAGGGCATCGGGAGTTAATCCAGACAGCAGATCCGGGCGGCAATCCGGATTGACATTACCGTCAGAGGAAATCGGAGCCTGGAAAAAGGCTCCGATTTTTTTTGTGATTAGTTGATGCCGCTCAAAGAGGAACTGCTTTGCTGTAACGTGGTTATTTTGCCTGTCAGCAGCCAATGTTGTTGGCGCGGGGCCTGTTAACTCAGGTGCGAAGCTACTTGCAAAGCTGCCTAATTTCGCAGCGAAAAGGAATTCTTATGTCTGAGATTACTCTGCCTCCCCTGCCTTACGGGCTCGACGCCTTACAGCCACATATTTCCAAGGAATCACTTGAGTTTCATTATAGTAAGCATCATCAGACCTACGTCACTACCCTCAACAATTTGATCAAGAGCACAAAATTCGAAGGTAAGTCACTTGAGGACATTGTGAAGACGTCTTCCGGTGGCATTTTCAACAACGCTGCGCAGGCATGGAACCATACGTTCTATTGGAACAGCTTGTCGCCGAAAGGTGGCGGAGAACCTAGTGGTGCGCTCGGCGAGGCCATAAAAAAGAAATGGGTCTCTTACGATACGTTTAAGGAAGACTTTGGCAAGGTCGCGGTTGGTACCTTTGGATCCGGTTGGGCTTGGCTCGTTAAGACTGCAGATGGATCCGTAGACATCGCCAGCACGAGCAACGCAGTAACGCCACTGACCGGTGAGGATAAGCCCCTCCTTACGTGTGACGTATGGGAGCATGCCTATTACATCGACTATCGCAACAAGCGGCCGGATTATATCGGCGCGTTTTGGAAGCTTGTGAACTGGGATTTCGCAGCGAAGAATTTCGGCTGACTCTTTTCAAGAAGACATGACGTCATGCCCGGACTTATTTGGATATCTCATGGCTTTGAGCAGCCAGTCGATGACCGGGTCATTCTCGGGCAGTGTCAAGCCCGGAATGACGGTGGATGGAGGTGAATTTCAGGTAACGTATAGCAGCCTCGCCCTATTCCACTGCGATCAGTGCAGCGGCGATGCGACGGCCCTCGGCCATGAGGACGTTGAAAGTGCGGGCTGCCGCACCCGTGTCCATAAGCTCGACAACGATGTTCCGGACGCGCAAGGCACTGCGCAGATCGCGCGGGATCATGGCAAGGCGCGGGCCGCAGCCAAGGAGTAGCAATTCAACCTCACCCGCTTCCGCACCCTCAATCACGGGCGCCAGGCTTTCAATGGTAAGGACAGATATCGATCGGATGTCCCAGCCAATCGTGCGGGTCGAAAAAACAATGACAGAGCCCTTATGGACCATGCCAGCAACACGAAAGCGGCCGTCCCCGTAGGTTTCGATGATTTGCCGACCGGCCGGGATGAGCGGTGTTAGATCCATGGTGCCCTCCCGGGTCGGTGGTTCGATCTGTTAGTTCAGGCCCTCTGCACCGTTGTCACCGGGGGTTTACCCTTATCCGGCGAGATATTACGCAGGTTCATATAGAGCAACATCGGCGAAGCGACGCAAATCGTCGAATAGGTGCCGATGACGATGCCCCAAATCATGGCGACCGAGAAACCGTACATGGCTTCACCACCCCAAAACGCGAGCGCAAGAACCGAAAGCAGCGTCAGACCCGAGGTCACCGTGGTACGAGCCAGCGTTTCGTTGAGCGCTTGATTGATGAGCTGTGCCAGCGGCATCGATTTGTAGCGCCGCAGGTCGTAACGGATACGATCGTAGATCACGACGGTATCATTCACCGAGTAGCCGGCAATGGTTAGAACCGCTGCAACAGTTGTCAGATTGAATTCCATGCCAGTGAGCGCGAAGAAGCCGACAGTCGTCACGCAGTCATGAAACAACGCGAGCACGGCGTTCACACCAAACTGCCATTCGTAACGAAACCAGATATAGGCCATGATCCCGAGCATGGCGAAAATCGATGCCCAAAGGGCGCTTGACTTCAATTCGTCCCCGACCTTGGGACCAACGGTTTCGGTGCGGCGGTATTGCCAGTCGCTGCCGAGCGTTTCCTTCACTTTCGTAACGGCCGCCTGTGTGGATTGCTCGCCACCATCCTGCTGGGGAATGCGGATGAGGACAACATCGGGCGCCCCAAATTCCTGCAGCGATATCTGGCCGAGACCGAGATTGTCGAGACGCGTGCGCATGTCGGCAAGATCCGCCTGGGCGGTTGGCGACTTCACTTCCATCATGACGCCGCCGGCAAAATCGATGCCGAAATTGAGGCCTTTGGTGAAGACAAGGGCAAAGGAGCCCACGATCATGAGAACTGAGATCAAGAACGTGATCTTATGCGGCCACATGAAGTTGATGCGGGTACCGTGCGGAACGATGTGAAGTGGCTTGAACATTTTCTTCTCTCGCTCCTTTAAAGCGGCAGCGCTTTGGGACGCGCGCGGCGCAACCAGATCGAGGTCATCAAGCGGGTAACGACCACCGCGGTGAAGACTGAACTAACGATGCCGATGAGCAATGTGATCGCAAATCCCTTGATGGGGCCGGAGCCGAAGGCAAAGAGGAACATGGTGGAGATGGCGTGAGTGACGTTGGCGTCGAAGATCGTGGCCTGCGCCTCACGGTAACCGGCCTCCATGGCGTTGACCGGTGAACGGCCGTTGCGCATTTCCTCACGCACGCGCTCGAGGATAAGCACGTTGGCGTCAACTGCCATGCCAAGAGTCAATACCATGCCGGCGATTCCGGGAAAGGTCAGCGTGGCGCCGATGGCGGAGAGGAAGCCCAGCATCAGCACGCCGTTCAATAACATCGCAATATTGGCGAAGATGCCGAAGAGGCCATAGAGTACGACCATTGCCACCGCGATGAAGACGATAGCGATGAGACAGGCTCGCTTGCCGGCTTCGATCGAATCCGCGCCGAGATCGGCACCGACGGTACGCTCTTCCAATACCGTGAGCGGCGCCGGTAGCGCGCCAGCGCGAAGCAGGATAGCGAGATCGCGCGCTGATTCTGTTGTGAAGTTGCCGCTGATAATGCCGCTGCCGCCCAGGATGGCGTCGCGGATGACCGGCGCGCTAATAATTTTGTTATCGAGAATGATGGCAAAACGCTTGCCGACATTTGTCCGGGTCGCGTCACCGAACTTACGCGCGCCAACGCTGTCGAACTTGAACTGAACAATCGCTATCCCGCTGTCAAAGCCTTGCTGGGCATCGACGAGGCTCTCGCCCGAGACCATGACCGGCTTCTTGATCCACAATTTTTGTCCCGGTGATCCGTCTTTGTCGACGACAGGGAGCTGCACGGATGTCGGCGGCGCGGTGCCGGTAGATTCGGCAACCTCGTCGACCATCTTAAATTCCATAACAGCTTCGCCCTTGAGCAGATTCTTAATATACTGCGCGTCTGTGACGCCAGGAACCTGTACGACGATGCGATCTTCGCCTTGGCGAATGATGGTGGCCTCTTTGGTGCCGGTCGCGTCGATCCGCTTGTTGACGATCTCGATCGACTGCTCGACAGCGTACTTCTTAATTTCGGCTAGTTGGACTTCATTGAAATAAGCAGCAACGCTGCCATCGGCGGCAACATCAAACTGCATGCCCGCGGTAGCTTTCGCGAGCGCCTCGCGAGCGGTCTCGACAGTGCTGAGATCTCGGAGCTTTAGCGTCACGCGATCGTTTTTCACGCTGAGATCTGTATATCCCAGCTTTTTCTCACGCATCGCAGTGCGAATTCCGTCCTCGACTGCTTCAAGCTTTTTCTTGATCAGCTCGTCGATACCGACTTCATAAAGCAGGTGCGCGCCGCCTTGGAGATCGAGACCAAGACTGATCGTCCGCGCCGGCAACCAAGCTGGCAATTTATCGATATGCGCCGCACTGAAGATATTCGGCAGAGCCGTGTAGAGACCGGCCAACAGCACCGCCAGAATCAGCGTTACTTTGAATTTCGAGAACTGCAGCATATCGCCCTATATCCTAGTAGATGGCGGAGGAACGGCGCGGCGACTGTCGCGCGCCGTCCAACTCTTCTTTAGGCGTCGTTCGCGCCTTCGCTCTTGGTGTCGGTCTTGTCTACCTTGGCTTCGATGGATTTGCCGCCCTTGCCCGCGGGCATCGGACGATTAAGCACATCCTGAATAGCCGAGCGCAAAACACGGACTTTGACACCGGGCGCAATTTCGACTTCGACGTCATTCTCGCCTTCAACGGCCTTGCTGATGGTACCGAGGATGCCGCCATTAGTGGCGACCTTGTCGCCTTTCTTCGCCGCTGAGACTAGCAAGCGATGTTCTTTCATGCGCTTCTGCTGTGGGCGAATCATCAGAAACCAAAAGACGACAAAGATGAGGACCAGCGGCAGAAAGCTCGTCAACATGTCGCTGGCACCCGGAGCGGCTCCCGCGGCTTGCGCGTAAGCTTCTGAAATTAACATAAAAAGTCTCCCTGCAGAATATTGGCCGTCAGGGTGCAGCAAACCGCCCCAACCATCCCGAAGGGCGCGACTATAACCATCACGCGAGGAAAAGCAATCCGGCCTTTCCCCTTATAGATCAGCAGGATATGGGTATATCAACTAGAAGCGCGGCGACGCAATTCGTCAAGGAATACCTTGGTCGCGAATCCATCCGCTGGGAGACCCACCTGAAGCTGGAAAGTACGGATAGCCTTGCGCGTCTTCAGACCAATGACACCGTCGGCGCCGCCGGCCAGCAGACCACGATCAATTAATCGCTGCTGCAATTCCTCGCGCTCGTCGAGAGAGAGCAGTGGCTCGTTGACCGGCCACGTTGCCTTGACGCCCGGACCGCCCATCACGCGTTGGCCAAGATAGGCAACCGAGAGTGCATAAGAGGTCGAGTAGTTATACTTGAGTATGGTCTTATAGTTTTTTGTCACCAGGAAGGCTGGGCCTTTATAACCCGCAAGCATCAGGATCGAGGTATTGCCGGGAAGTAGCGGTAAAGGCTGGCCATTGATTGTGCGAACACCGCGCTGCTGCCAATGTGCGAGCGGCTTCTCAATGTCGAGCTCGGCCTCTTGATAGGGGAAGTTCTGCGGCAACTTCACCTCGAAACCCCAGGTGAGACCACGCTGCCAGCCGTCGCGAACCAGATGATTGGCGGTCGACGCAAAGACGTCAGGCATTGAGGTCCACAGATCTGGCGCCCCTGAGCCATCGCGATCGACAGCAACAGTAAGATAGTTTGAGGGCAGGAATTGGCTGTGGCCCATAGCGCCCGCCCAGGAGCCGATCATCTGGCCAGGAAGTACATTGCCACGATCGACGATTTTGAGCGCCGAGAGCAATTCGGTGCAGGCGAAATCCTTGCGGCTGGTGCCGTAGCCAACATTCGAGAGCGCCTCGAACACATTGACGTCGCCGAAATTGTTGCCGAAATCGGTTTCGATACCCCAGATGCCCATGAGGATAGCTGTCGGCACGCCATAATCGCGTTCGACATCACTGGCGATTGTGCGAACTTCCGGCAGCTTGGCCTGGCCTTTGGCGATGCGCTCCGCCGAAACGGCGCGATCAAGATAGGTCCAGACGGGAGTCACAAATTCCGCTTGCGTGCCAGCGCGGTCCCGAATCTTGGGGTTCTCAGTGACGCCGGCAAAAGCCGTGCGGATGACAGGCTCCGGCTCGCCCTTATAAAGCGCATAAGCCCCAAAGCGGGCGACCCATTCCTGGTAGTTTGCGGCCTCCGCGGGGCAACTCGTCTGTGTGATCTGAGTAAAATCGGCGCCAGTATTGATGATGGGGCCTGCGGATGAGGTCGGTGCGGTGGCGACAGGTGCTTGTGTTGGCTGTGCACATCCGGTCAGAAGGGCCGTGAGTATGGCTGCGGTGATGAGACGCTTTTTCTGTCCAAAAGCGTCAGCCTGAATTGTCGCGGCAATCATAATTCCACCTGTCCATCTCCCGAATCATCTAGGGTGAGGATAAAGAGAAAATATCAAAAAGTCACCGATAGTTAGCTAAGATCCAGCAACATACAGATTCCCCGGACAACGTAGATGGCGCGCATGGTAACAGGGAGCCCCCGTGTCCATAAGAGAAAGGCACAGTTGGTGAGGCGGTCGAGGACCCCGCGGGCAAGCATCGCCCCCACCATTGCCGTCACGATCGAGACATAGACGCAGGTCACCAGGGGTTAAAAGCTCACCCAGATGAAGATCGCGAAGGCCACACCAGAGCAGAAGATATATCACGGCAGTAAGAGTGGCGGCAAAGCTCACGAAATTTCCTCCAATTGGTATCCATCCTGTGTGCGCCTCTGGCTTTCGTCGCCGGCCACAATATGCCAAACTAGCCCAAGCTTTTATTGGGGTATGGCTCGCCGAATGATGCCGTCGCTCAAAGGATTGAAAGCCGTCGAGGCTTCGCTGCGCTTAGGCAGTTTCGTCGCAGCCGCGCAGGAGCTCAACGTCACACAAACGGCCATCAGCCGCCTGGTAAGGTTGATAGAAGGGCAAATTGGACAGACCCTGTTCGAGCGGCATGCCAATTCACTCGTTCCGACACCTGCCGGGCGAAGCCTTGGACCGCTCCTCGCCGATGCGTTCTGGCGACTGGGCGCAGCAGTCGACAGCGTGCGTCGAGCCGCCCTCCCCGGCCTCTCACTGGCGTCTGGACCCACTTTCGCGATGCGTTGGCTGATTCCGCGCTTGCAGTATTTCCAGCGCCAGCATCCTGGGATTGAGGTGCGCTTAGTGACGGCGATCGACGACCACATAACCTTGCGGCAGGATTGGGCGGCGACTGTGCGGCTTTCGACAGCCCCGCTTCCCGGCCTGATCGCCGAGAAGCTGTTCAGCGCGGCGCTTTTTCCCGTGGCGGCGCCAATCCTGGCCGAGCGGATCCAGAAGTTTGCCGACCTGCAACACCAGACACTATTGGAAGTGGCGCACTCGCCACAGGAATGGCCCCGTTGGCTGGCTATGAGTGGGCTCGATCCAGCACGCTTCCGCCGACGTCTTTCTTTCGATTATTCGACCTATGCTATCCAGGCAGCACTCGACGGGCTCGGCATCGCCTTGGTACGCGCGCCCTATGTCGAGGACGATCTCGCGGCCGGGCGTCTCATCAGACTCTTCGACCTTTCCCTCGGCGATCCGGGCCGTGCCTGGCATCTTATCTATCGGGCCGAGACCTTGGGCGATGTGTCGTTCGTTGCCTTCCGTGACTGGCTGCTCGCCGAGGTCCAGCGCAGCGTGACCCGAGAAGATTAGCGCATGACAGCTATGAGTATGGGCGCTCTTGCAGCGACACCGGTGCTGTTTATGCTGCGGCCAATTCACGGGGGATGAATGGCATGTCGGATGGTACCGCCTCACAAAACACCAAAGGTACTGTGCTGGTCACTGCGGCGGCGATCTGTTGGAGTCTCGGCGGGCTGATCGCACGACAAATCCATACGGAAGCCTGGGTGACGGTCGGCTGGCGTGGCGCCATCGCCGCCGTGGCACTTCTGATCTTCCTCCTCATCTGCGACGGGCGCGGCACCTGGACACATTTCGGCAACATGGGGCCAGGTGGTATCGGCGTCGCAATCTGCTTTGCTTCCGCCTCGATCTCCTTCGTGATCGCGCTTCAGCATGCGACCGTGGCGCTTATTCTGGTTGTGCAATCGACCGCGCCCCTCATCGCCGGCCTCATCGCCTGGATTTGGATACGCGAAAGCCTAGGGCTTGCCCGCGTCATCGCCATGACGACTGCTTTCGGCGGTATTCTGTTGATGGTCATAAAGGCTGAGGGCCATGCCAACATGCTGGGCATGGTGCTCTCCGGCGTCATCGCGGTTAGCTTTGCTGTGGCGACCGTGTTGACGCGCCGCTTTGCCCATATACGCATGACGCCGGCGACCTGCCTCGGCACGGCGATTATGGGTGTCATCGGCTTCAGCCTTGCCAGTGAACGCGCTTTCGATGTGAACAGTCGCGATCTTTTCTATCTGTTCCTCTTCGGTGCCGTGCAGCTAGCCATCGGCCTTATCTTCTTCACTACCGGCGCGCGTCTCATTCCCGCGGCGAAAGCAGCACTCATCTCGCTGGTGGAAACAGTGCTAGGCGCTTTTTGGGTCTTTGTCTTCCTCGATGAAAACCCAGGTATCTATGCGCTCTATGGCGGTATTTTGGTCGTCGGCGCTGTCGCTGGAAACACGCTTTATGATCAGCGCCGCGCACAGCGCCAGGCTCTCAACGCCGCATGACGAGCAACCTGATCGTCCGCGCGTTGGGGCCGTTCGCCGCCGGCTATTTCATCTCCTATCTCTTTCGCGTCGTGAACGCCGCGATCTCAGATGATTTGATCGCCGAGCTTTCGCTTAGCAATACCGATCTCGGTTTCATGACATCGATGTATCTCTACGGTTTCGTACTGTTCCAGTTGCCGTTGGGATTGTTGCTCGACCGCTTCGGTCCGCGCCTGGTGCAGACTGGTTTGTTACTGATTGCCGCTCTTGGTGCTGGTCTTTTCGCGCTTGGCACCGATAGCGGCGAGCTTGCCGGTGTGCGCCTCTTGATTGGCATCGGGCTTGGCGGATGCCTGATGTCGGCGTTCAAGGCCAATGCGATGTGGCTGCCGTCAGAACGCTTGGCGCTCGGGAATTCAGCCGTCGTAACCTTTGGCGGACTTGGCTTTCTCGCGGGCACCTATCCAGCCAATCTCGCAGTCGATCTAATCGGCTGGCGCGCGCTTTTTTTCGTCTTGGTCGGATTTACGCTGGCCGTTACCGCTAAGATCTATTTTCTGGTTCCCAAGCGCGACGACGATCACCACCCGGTCGCCCTTCGCTTGCAGCTGAAAGGCTATACCGACATCTTCCGCGATAGGACGTTCTGGCGCGTGACGCCAATGGTGGCGACAATTTCTGGCACATTCATCGCGGTGCAAACCTTGTAGGCCACGCGTTGGATGGGCGATGTCGTAGGCCTTGAACGGCACGATGCCGGGCAGCAATTGATGATTCTGGGCCTCGCTTTCGCGATAGGATCTCTCTCGACCGGCTTTATCGCCGATGCTGCTCAACGCCGCGGCATCGCACTCAAATTCATCGTCTGCGGCGCCTTTGCACTCTATGCGGCAGCTCAGCTCGCCATGATGTTCGCGCTGCCCATTGCTCTCTCCTTCATCTGGCTGGTCTATGGCTTTGCCGGCCAGGCGGCCAATCTGGGCTATGCCACGCTGGGATGGCATTTTGGGCGCCAGCTCGCCGGGCGAGCACAATCCGCCGCCAATCTGATGCTGTTTCTAGCCTCGGCTTTGTTTCAATCGTCGATCGGCTGGGCGCTCGATCACCTCTCTCAAAGCATGGCGATAGCCGACGCCTATGCGATCTCGCTTGGTACACTGTTGTGGCCTGCAGATTATAGCCTTTGCCTGGTATGCCACTGGTCGCTATGCCCAGGTTCATCGCGCAGTCACCACACGCTGAAGCGCGTGCACCGCAATCAACATAAAACCGCACGCTTATAAAAGCTGACCTTATACCAATCTAGTGCAAATAATCATGA
>CAYOYT010000053.1:0-10219 GCA_964408245.1 uncultured Dongia sp.
CGAAATAGGAGCGATCGAGGACTAGATAATATCATCCTGGTTAATCAGCCCAGCTGCATTATTGATAATGACAAGATAGTCACCCGTCGATGTATCAGAAATGACACTCTGGGGGGTTCGTACCCCAGCTGCTGAGGTCTGCCAAAGGTGTCATGTCTATGACTGAGGAAGACAAAAGTAACGCCGCCAAAGTCCTTGTATGATCATCGGCTTTTGAGAAGCAACGCAGAGTCTTGTTAGGAAGTGCTATGTTGGGCGTTAAGGAGTGCATCCAGCGGTAAGACGAGATGGTGCATCTCACTGCACATTCTCTCACAGACGTATCCGCGTCGCTTGCCAGCATAGGTTCACGCGAAGATGGATTTAGATTACCGCATGGTCGCGGCGTATCCGTAAGACGCCATTGTGTCTGGGAAGATCCCGATAAAATGGTACTCGCGGCTATCGTAAATGTTCACTACAGAGATTTAGTTATTGAACCTGAGACGCACTGTCTCAGGAACCACCACTGTTAATCTGTCTTGAATATTTCATGTCGGCAAAAAAAGATTTCATAGCTGCTGTTATCGCTGGGCTGTTGGTTGTAGCGTTCATCATCACAACCACGGCACTGCTCTTGATTTTTGGGTAGGCTTTGTCTAAATCCACCCCGCTTTTTCAAATTAGGATGCGGGGGCGCTCTAATGAAAGGCTATCTAAGCGACGTCATTCTCGCGGTCTGTGTTATTGTCGGCGTATTAGGGGCCGTATGTGCTGCCTATGCGGCAATAAACCCTGAAGTCATACCCAAACTTTTCGCCATCCTTAACTAAGCTGTCTATCGGCCAGCTAATCTATAGCTCTGCCTAGGCCTAGGTGGGTGCGAGGAGGGGGAACTCGGCTACCTTTAAGAAGTTATGCTCAGAACAGTCTTACACAGGAACGGAGCTGATAGCTAATGCCGACGGAGAAGAAGCTGCTTGACAGCTACAAGCGAAAACGGGATTTCACGAAGACCGCTGAGCCAGCGGGGGCGAGGCCCCGTAAACAGGGGGCCAAAGGGTTAAAGTACCTGATCCAGCTTCACGATGCTTCGCGCCTGCACTTCGATTTCCGCCTAGAGCTTGATGGCGTTCTTAAAAGCTGGGCCATCACGCGCGGACCCAGCGTCGATCCCGCCGATAAGCGCCTAGCAGTAGAAGTCGAAGACCATCCTCTGGAGTACGGAAAGTTTGAAGGCGTTATCCCCAAAGGCCAATATGGGGACGGCGCAGTGATTATCTGGGATATAGGAACTTGGGTCCCCGAGGGCGATCCCCATTTTAGCATAGAGAAGGGCCACCTTGAGTTTGTGCTCAAAGGCAAAAGGCTAAAGGGCCGTTTCGACCTGGTCCGCCTGCCGGATAAGGCTAAGAAGCTAAAGCATCCTAATTGGCTATTTATCAAACGGCGCGATGAGCACGCTAAGCCGGGCGACGGTGACGCGCCGATGCGAGACGCAACAAGTGTCGTAAGCGGGTTAACTGTCGCTCAAATAGCTAAAGCAAAATCTGCAGTGTGGAACTCTAATCGGCGATAGCTACTTTACGCCCATTGTTTTCAAGGCGCTTGCCGATAGTCGCTGCTTTACTTCTTTCATTCCCTTCCACGGATCCGGCTGAAGAAGCTTTTTATCAATCGATCCCACTGCATATTCTTTTGGGTCGAGGTCGCCCGTTAGAGCACCCCACTTCAGTGGCCATGCTACAGAAAGCCCAGGCCGGGCGCGCGCCGCATATGCAGCAATAGCTGTTGAGCTCCGGTCATTTCGTAAATAGTCGAGATAAATGCGGTTACGCCGCCGCGCCTTTGCCATGTTCGCTGTAAAGGCTTCTGGCACACGCTTTGCCAAATCCACGGCTATCGCGCGTGAGAACTGTTTAACGATCGGCCATGGAGCACCAGGATTGATCGGCACGACGACATGTAAGCCCTTGCCGCCTGTCGTTTTTACAAATGTCTGAAGTCCCAGGTCTTCGAGAATTTTCTTAACAAGCTGAGAGGCCTCAACGACGACGGCAAAGGGCAAATTCTCATCGGGATCCAGATCGAAGACAATGCGATCGGCGAGGTCCAAGTTACCTGCCCGTGCGCCCCACGGGTGAATTTCAATAGCGCCAAATTGAACCACGTTGATGAGTTCGACCTTCGTCTTCAGCCAGATTAGTTGCTGCGCCCCCTCAGCGTCACTTTCGGCCACAGCGCTCACTTTACCCTCCATACCCTGCGCTGGATGCCGCTGAAAGAAATGGCCGCCCGATATACCCTCTGGGCACCGGACAAGGCTGACGGGTCGATCTCCGATCTCGCGCAACAGCCGATCGGCTACCAAATCGTAGTATTGGGCCAACTGCAGCTTGGTCGTTCCTGTAGAGGGATCGATGACACGGCCGGGATTACTTATGCGAACTCCCGCGACGATAGGTTCACCCAATTTGGGGGGAGCCTTATCGCCCGTCACCTGCGATGCCGGTTTATCTTCCCGGAGACCTAGGAAGGTCGCGTGCCTTATGTGACCGTCTGCCGTGCGGCTGCCATAACGTATCTCCGCCACCAGTTCTGGCTTGACCCATTTGGCATCATTACGAGCGATCCGGCTGATTTTGACGAAGGGACATTTTGGTGCAAGACGAGCTTCTAGCTGCTTGCGCAATGCGACTGATACCCGCTGCGAGAACCCTGTACCCACTCGGCCATCATAATATAGATCTTTCTCCCCCCTGTGGCCCAAGAGCAAGGCGCCAATCCCCACGCCTGTTGTGCTTTCAGTATACCCTCCGATGACCAATTCCTCCCGAAGCTCGCACTTGGATTTAAGCCAGTTTTTATTGCGGTCACTGCGATAGGGGGCTTCCCGCTTCTTGGAAACGATACCTTCCAGCGAGAGTTTGCAGGCAGCTTGCAAAAACGCCTTCCCCTCTACCTTAAATTCATCGGAGTAGCGCACATGAGTGTAGAGGGGAGTGTCTCCGCTCATTATCAGCGGCCGCAACGCCATCTTACGGGCGGCTTGACCCTGACGCCTCATATCTCTTCCGTTGAGCCAGAGGAGGTCAAAGCCGTAAAATATGAGGTCCTGATCGCGACCTCGCGAGAGAGCGTCCTGAAGGGATGAGAAGTCAGAAGTGCCCGACGAATTCAGATAGACCAGTTCGCCGTCTATCCAGGCGTTCTCGGCGTGTACGGCTGCCAGTTCTTTGGCCAGGGTCCTGAGGCGCCTGGTCCAATCATGGCCATTGCGCGTGTAGATGGTCGCCTTACCGGCGACTATGCTAATACCGAGCCGATATCCATCAAACTTGATCTCGTGGATCCACTCTTTGCCAACTGGTGGTGCCGGGACAAGGGTGGCCAGTTGGGGAGATATAATGGGCGGCGATCCAGCGAGCTCACCTCGGGCCTTGCTCACTTGCGGCATTAGCGCCTCCTGATTTGAATGATTGGCTACTAACTCCCTATTCCAGTTACTGTTCCGCGCTTTGGATCCCGATCTGGAACCATTGGTTAAAATGCTCGTTCCATCCAATGTGTAATTGGAGGGATTTAGATGGCGTCGCGCAACTTTTGGAAGGGCTACCTCAAGCTTTCGCTTGTGACCTGCCCGGTACAGCTGATGCCGGCAACGACAGAGGGCGAGAAGATCAAGTTTCACACGCTTAACCGAAAAACGCATAATCGCATCGCGGCCGTCTATGTCGATGAAACCTCTGGCAAAACGGTTGAAGAAGAAGAACAAGTCAAAGGTTACGAAAAGGGTCCGGATGAATACGTGATGCTCGAGGACGACGAGCTTGAGTCCGTTGCGCTGGAGAGCACCCGCACCATAGATGTCGACATGTTTGCCCCAGCCGACAGCATTGAGTGGATCTATTACGATAAGCCCCATTATCTTGTTCCCGATGGCAAGGTGGGAGAAGAAGCATTTGCCGTTATCCGAGAGGCCATGGCCGCGACTAAAACGGTCGGCATATCTCGTCTGGTGATGTACCGACGCGAGCGGGCTGTGATGCTTCAGCCCAGAGGCAAAGGTATTATACTTTGGACTTTGCGTTATGGCGATGAGGTAAGGGATCCAAAGCAGTATTTTAAGGGTGTCGGTGAGGTTGAGCCGGCGAAGAACCTCGTTACTCTTGTACATCAGCTGATCGACAAGAAGTCAAAGCCCTGGAACCCGAAGATGGTCGATGATCCGATTCAAGACCGGTTGCTTGAGCTCATTGCCGTCAAGAAAAAGGGCAAAAAGTACCGGGCGGTTTCTAAGGAAGATGTAGATGGTGAGACGCCATCGAATGTCGTTAACATTATGGACGCTTTAAAGAAAAGTATTGCTGCCGGTAAGCGTAAGAAAGCCTGATCAACTGGCTTTTCTGCGCTGTGGGGAGGCTGGTCTGCGTGCGGTCTTAGTCTGGCGTTTGGGCTTAGTTTGGGATTTTTCTGTGGCACCTTTCTCACCCTTCGCCTTACCTGCGCTTTGCCGAAGCGCTTCCATTAAATCGATTATCTTGGTGGAAGTCACAGGCTTCCTTTTAGGTAGAGCCTTCCCCTCTATTTTGGCTTTGACGAGGTCAGCCAGGGCCGATTCATAACGGTCATCAAATTCCTTTGGATTGAACTTGCCTTTCTTCGTGGAGATGATGTGCTTCGCCAAATCCAACATCTCTCCAGTAACTTTGACCTTGGCAATGTCCTCGAAAGCATTCTCTGCTGATCGCACTTCATATTGATAATTAAGAGTAGTAGCGATCAACCCTGGTCCATGTGCGCGTATTAAAAGTGTACGCACTCTTCGAAATAACACAGCCTCCGCTATAGCTGCCACGGCTTCGTTTTCCATGCCTTCGCGGATAAGAAAGAAGGCTTCCTCAGATCCCTTATTAGCGGGGGCTAAATAGTATGGCTTATCAAAATAAACGCTATCGATATCCCCGCACTTGATGAAGGAATCGACTTTAAGCACTTTGTCGCTTACCGGCATGACTGCCGCGATTTCCTCCGGTTCAAAGACGACATACTGATCTTTATCTACCTCGTAACCTTTAACTTGGTCATCGCGTTCGACCAGCTTGTCTGTTTCGGCATCTACGAATATTCGGCGCACGCGATGGCCGGTGTCCCGGTTTAAGGTATGGAAAGCCACACGATTGGCTGCGGACGCAGCGGTATAGAGGGCCACGTGACACGTTAGCTCCCCAACTTTCAGAAACCCCTTCCATTGCGCCCGCGGTGCCATGCATTCCTCCAAAGCCAGACTCTAGAATGCGTACGCTCCGATGCGGTTCCAATTCTCTAGCTCCTACCGCGCTCGGCGCGATGGAGACGAATTTGTTAAAGAGCAAAACCGCGGCCAGCACGCTTGCTGCCGAAGCCCGAGCTTATTGAAGCAATAGCTTTGCTACCCGATCAGTCCCCGGTCGCTTTTATGTGGCGGGGTGTCTGGCGGCGCGTGAAGCGAGCGGATGGACCCTAGCGGGTGTTTGGGGAATGGTGGAAGCGGGATGCAGAGCTTGCCACCATCCGTGATTACTTCCAGGTGGAGGATGAAGCGGGGGGCTCGCTATTGTACGCGCCGCTATCGCGGACACCTGGCGCGCTGCTGATGCCTTGGCACGGTTCCATGCTGTACCTACATGATTGTGCCCCCGGGCGAGATAGAGCGCGCAATCCGCCATCTTCCAATCACAAGCCTGCGCCTCCCTTTGGATGTGGTCCAAGGTTTAAGGGAAGTCGGTTTTGAACGCATCGGAGAGATTATAGAGCGCCCCTGGCTCTCCGGTTCGGTTCCGAGCTCTGGCGCCGTCTAGATCAGGCGCTGGGACGCATTGCTGAGCCCATCACCCCATCGCGGCTGCGGAAACGATAGAGCGCTACATGGGTAAACTGGTCAGTGGTCTTTGCATCGCTGTCTCTCGATGAGACTGGCGGAAGCTAAGAAAAGGTTCAATCAAGCGCGAACTGTACTGGATGTGCTGCGCGATGAGGTGAGTGGAAACCAAGAATAGCCATGACTAGGGCATGTTGGCCAGCTGCGCAGCTAGCGCCGCTCAAATGTGTTTACCGGCTCGATGATCGATTATCGTTGGCTACCGAAGCTGACATCGCGCTCTATAGCGGCACCCCGGAGGTTACCTTCTTAATCATCCGCGGTACGTTCCTTGGCGAGCGAGAATTACATTTTGCCACCGTGCTAATGCACAACCCTCGCAAACAGCTTAGCCTGTGGCATTTTCACCCGAAATAGGGCAAGTTTCGGGCATGCCTATCTCGAGCCGCTACCTCATTCAATTTACCTCGACGTCACTGTTTGTCGGGCTTGTGGCGCTCATGGCAATCGTCGTCATGAACTTCTGGCTCGGCGAACGAGCGCAGTCGTATTTCGATGGCGCGATTGCGAGCCGCGACACCAGAGTCGCGGCCGTCGAGTTGAGGAATGCTCTGCAGACAGCAGAGTCGAGCCAACGAGGGTTCGTCATCACAGGTAACGAGATTTATCTAGGTCCGTATCAAACGGCTAAGGCCATATCACAGCGGCAAATGACGGCACTTCAAACTGTGCTACCAGGCTACCCGAACGCCGATGTGGCGCTGAAACGCCTTTCCGACATCCTGGATGCCAAATTTGACGAGATGGACCGGACAATCTTTCTCAAGCGAGGCCAGAAAAACCAAGAGGTGTTGGCCCTTCTCCGTACCAACAAAGGAAAAGCCCTCACGGATGAAGCCAACGTGTTCTTCGCGGGGATCATCGGACAGGCCGATGAGCGGCTCACTGCGGGCGTCGCCGAACAGAATTCTAATACAAGATGGCTTCGGCTCGTTTCAGCCATTGGCGCTATTGTTATCGTCGCAATGGTTGGCGGCGTCGCTATCGGCGTGGCTCGTTATACAAAGGAGCTGCGCGAGACACGCGACCAACTGAATACGCTCAATACCGAACTTGAGCAGCGCGTTGCCCATCGCACGAAGGATCTGGCGCAGTCCCGTGACCGTGCAGAGGTCTTGCTGTCGGAAGTCAACCACAGGGTTGCCAACAGCCTTGCCCTTTTGTCGTCGTTAGTAAATCTTCAATCACGCGCGCTTCACGATCCGGCTTCAAAAGAAGCATTGGCGGAAACGCAGGACCGTATTTTTGCCATCTCACTGGTCCATAAGAAGCTCTATACCTCGAACAATGCGCGCTCGGTGGTTCTGGGCGACTACCTCAATGGACTTCTCGATCATCTCCGTACCTCCATGCGCAGCCAGGGTGGCGGGGTTACTCTGAAATGCGACATTGAGCCGGTTGAACTGGAAACTGATGCAAGCATCAATCTGGGCGTCGTCGTCACCGAGCTCGTAACAAATGCTTACAAATATGCGTACCCCGAGGAGTTCGGAGAAATCCGCGTTCGTCTACAGACGCTTCCGGACAAGCAGGTTGAGTTGGTCGTTGAAGACGACGGGGTGGGCCGTTCAGGTGGTCCACCACAGGGGACAGGTGTCGGAACCAAAATCGTCAATGCCATGTCCATGAGCCTGGGCGCAAAGCTTGACTACAGAGATTTGGCGCCCGGTACCGCCGCTCATTTGGTGTTCTCGCCCAAGCCGACGCGCGCGGTAGCAACCTCATAGCTTGTTGACGGCGAGATTGAATTACCCCCAATTGAAGATACCGTCTCCTTTGCGGGCTTGTTTTTAGTACTTGTCTGCCAACCAGAACTACTATCTTCTCTAACGTGATATTTCCCGCTCGCAGCATTCGGTGTGGGTAGTGGAAAGAGGATCCAAAATGCGGCCCGAGCGAAGGATGACTGCTGGACAGTGGCTGCGCAAATCGCACACTCTTCTGGCCGCGATCGCCATGCTGGCTGGCCCACTCTTGCCGAGCGCCAATGCTGACTCGCCGGGCATAACAGAGCGGACGTTATTTCCAGCGTTCAACCCGCATGCTCCAGGGTGCGGTCGCCCGCCCGGCCTCTCCAAGCTGCTTGGCTACGTTCAGGAGAATGATCGTGATTTTCTCAACGGCGTAGATCATGGACTGGCAATGGCGGCGAAGAACCGGGGGTTCCAGTACCGCAGAGTGCTAGCGGAAAGTGACGCCGCTAAAGCCATAGCGGATGTGCGTGAGCTACTCTCCTCTAAGGCGGGTGGGCTGATCGCGACATCGCCCGATCCTGCGGCCCTCGCGCCCGTCCTGCAACAGGCCATTTGGTCAGGCGCCTTTGTGGGCACCGTCGTGCCACCACCCGCCACGCTACTTCTTAATGCACCACAATATGAAACGGGGAAGGTGCTGACAGACGCAGCGATCGCACACATCAAGCTCCGGCTCGGCGGCAAAGCAAATGTCGTCTTGCTGACGCAAGATACAATGGAATACCTGGCGCCAAGATTTGAAGCAATGCGCGACGGCCTCAGCAAGATGCCGGGAGTCACGATCGTCGCTGATATTGCGCCTGTCCCGGTCACCAAGAAGGGTGGCTTTGCGACCATGAGCACAATCCTCCTTGCCAATCCAAAAATTGATGTTGTTCTCGGCGGAGATGCCGTGGTGCTGGGAGCACTTGAGGCGCTGCGCGCTGCCGGCAAAGATCGGCCGGACCAGTTCCTCGGAGGCATTGATGGGGAAGCCGAAGCCGTTTCAGAAATTAAGAAAGATGGCAGCCCCTACAAGGCCAGTATCTCCTTGTCTTCTCCCGTATTCGGCTACGCAATGGGCGAGTTTGCCGCCGACTGGATGGAGGGCAAGAGTGTCCCCCAGGCGATGGATATTCTTCCGATCGCCTTAACCAACAGCAACATCGCGCAGTATCAAGCAGACCTAGTGGATCCGGCGTCGGTCTATGCAGATGCCGAGCGCCGAAATGCATACCTCAAAATGTACGGTAACATTTGCTACGACACGCGCGACCAGTACGTAAACTTCCCGTGGTCTTCTGAACAAAAGTAAGGCGCGCGCGACAGTTTGGCTTCAAGGGGTTGGGTCTGCGACGAGTAGTAGATCCCAAGCAGAATGAGAACGATGGACGCCGCGGCGCCGTAGGCGGCAGTCTCGCTTGATGTTTCATTTCCTATCAACAATGGGCCTATTGTGCTCAGAAGTCTTTTGCGCCCAGTGATTTGTGACTTGATGAAGATTACCTGAAACCTACCTCTTACGTAGTGAGCAGATTTCCCTGCTGCGTAACCTATGGATTGTCTCTCTAAACAACAAAGAACATTGGCCTCCTGCTGCTTGAGGAACCAGGACGTGGCATCCGACTGCTTCTACCCCCGTCAGCTTCAATCCTTGCACATGTGGCGGCTCAGTATTATTGGCGGGCAACCCAAGCCTCTAGGGGCGCCGCATATCGGTTGATTTTTGGTGCGCCGACAGTTGTTTCCTGGCAGCAGAATAACTGTCTTTCGGCAATCATCGCCTTCATCGTGGTGCAGAGCTTCCAGGCGATGATGTAGGGGGAATAGTCGTCGAGCACGGGCGAGAGATAGTACCAGCCCCAGCCGATCACCTTCAGATAGGTGAAGTCGGTCTGCCAGAGCTGATGGGGTGCCGTGGTTTTGATCCTTGAAGCTGTCGGTGGCCTTCACGCAGAACGAGAAGCTTCTTCTAAAGTAGGCCAAAGTAGTTAGACGCTTTGAAGCTGGAATGCGGAGGCACCGTCACCTGCGCGTGAACTGCCTTGTTAGGGCCTATGAGTTATGGGTAAGTCCCCATCAGCCTAAGAAAGCGAGCTGAAGCAAGGGGAAGGCAGCAGCGATTTGAAATACGATCGGCACTGCATATCAGTGATGCCGGTGAAAAGCGCCAACCGGTAGCCGCATGGTAGCCGGCCGACGCTCCAAAATCTTGGAATGCAGCTAACTAGTTGATTTATTGGAGCGGGCGAAGGGATTCGAACCCTCGACCCCAACCTTGGCAAGGTTGTGCTCTACCCCTGAGCTACGCCCGCACTCCGTTTGGTCTGCTTGCTTGGCCTTAACCGAGCGAGCGCGGCGCATCATACGCATCACTGCCGCATTTGCAAGTGTGGTATATTATCTATTCATCCCAATCATTTAAGCGAAAAATCAACGAGCTGTCGCGACGTAGGAATCGCACGAGCGCAGTTCTTATCGTTGCCCGGGGGTGGCTTCCCCGGCTATACCCGGCGCCGACTTTGTGTTCCCGAAAGATACGTTCATGCCCACCGACACCACCCAGCCAAACAATGCGGTCGACATT
>CAYOYT010000054.1:0-10218 GCA_964408245.1 uncultured Dongia sp.
GCAGTGCGGCGCCTGCACCGTGCATGCTAACGGCAAAGCAATAAAGTCGTGCAATGCCTCGGCTGTACAGATGGAAGGTGCGCAGTTTACCACGATCGAGGGCTTGGCGAAGGGAGACACCTTGCATCCAATGCAGGAGGCGTTCCGCGACAATCATGGACTGCAATGCGGTAGCATGGTCATGAGAGCCATCGATCTCGTTCAGAGCAAGAGTAATCTGAGCGAGTTGGAAATTCGCGCCGGCTTCGACTGGCGCAGCCTAGCGATCTTGTCGACCTCGCTGATATCACCGCACTAAAAGAAATAAAGGTGGAAGGTGACGACCTCACCATCGGCGCTATGACGACAGATGCCGAGATCATTACCGCCATCCACTTTCCGAAACCAGAAAAAGCTGCCTATGAGAAATTCGTCCAGCCCGCTTCGCGTTTTGCTTTGGTCGGTGTTTTAGTCACCAAGATCGAGGGCGGCGTGCGCGGAGCTGTTACCGGGGTGGACAGGAAGGCGTCTTTCGCGCCAAGGAAATCGAGACTGCCATCGCCACTTTCACCGCTAAAGCGGCGATGGGCGCCAAAGTGCCGTCTGCCAATCTCAACGCTGATCTTCACGGTTCGGCTGAATACCGCGCGTATCTCATGAGCGTGCTTGCGAGACGAGCTGTCACCGCCGCAAAGTAAGAAACTATCTTCAGCCGAGAGAAAAAGGCGGGATCATGCGATCCCGCCTTTTTCTTTTGTCACTCCAGTCGCCTTAGTCACCCGGATGCAATTGCTCTGGCGTCTGTGGCTCTATTTTCTTGTTCGAATTTTCTTCCTCTTCCGGATCGTCTTCCTCGTTCTCCGTTCCGTCAGTGGTAAAAAGATCGCGAATAAATCCCGGAGCCAATGCCGACCATTCATTGACGTCGATCTTTGGCTCGTCGAGATTGCCCGTCACAGCATAGGTGGCCGCAAACAGACCCTCACCCTCGCCGCCCTGGATGAGTGGACCGATGAGCGGGATGTTACCCAACACGCTGTTGATGGCGTAAGCCGGAACCAACGTGCCCTTTACGTCTACTTTGTTTCGGTCAAGGTCCAACTCGCCTTGCGCTGTCATACCCAATGAGGGTCCAGCACTACGGAACTTCGATAGGTCGATTAGCCCGCGCGTTTTCGTGAAACGTCCTTCTGCCCCACCGAAAAGAAACCCTTCCCCAGTTACTGCATCCACGACACCAGTGATGGTCGCGACCGTCAGGAAACGCGCAACGAAGGGCGTGTTGATGACTCGAAAGGACGACATGGAAATCTTACCCTTCAATGGCCGCCAAGGATGATTGTCCTTAACTGTGCCGGTGATTTTCAGCGTCCCACCTTTGATAGAATCATAGAGGTTAAGAGCGCGTAGAGCGCCGCCGCCATCTTTGGTACTGATCTTCAAGGCGTGTTGACCTGGCTTCGATGGCCGATAATCAAAGACGATGGGCTCACCGCTTGGCAGAGTAGCCTGGAATGCAACGACATCCCACCATTGCGGATCGTGGATTGCCTCGATCGTCGCATTGATCAATTCCCGGCCCTCGCCGAGCCGCAAACTGGCGAGTTTACCCTTTAGTGTAAAGGGCCGCTGCATTTCCGGCTCAGTTCGCGCCAAAGCCTCAGGCGTCGGCTGGCTCTTGTCATCCATCCAGAGCGAGGCATCCAGAGAACCTCCGGCCACCGTCACGAGAGTCCAGCCTCCTTTTAGTTCAGCATCGAAGCCGATTAGATGAGAGCCGCTGAGTTTAATTTCTGGCAGGGTTACACGCGATATCGTGCCATCAGGTGCGAATTGCAATGTGCCGCCTGTCCCGAGGTCGCCAGCATTGACCGTAAAAAGTGGGATTGCTATCGGCTTATCATTGAGCATCTCAAGTGTCAGCTCTGCCTTGCCGGGTATGCCCGCTTCCTTGTGCCACTTGGCGGCAGGAGCCGAAAGCACAGTATTTGTCAAATCAAAAGAACCCTGCAACGTCGAGCGGCCGCCAGACAATTTTGTATAGACGATATCGCATTCGCAGGTACCTTCGACCCAGGGTCGATAATCGAAGCCAATCGAAGCAATCTGAGCCGCGGTGACGGAGCCAGTCACATGCAGGCGCTCGTCGTAAGCGGCGTTATTCTCAAAGGTCTGGCTCCAATCAAGTATCATAGGCACGCTTGCAAAAACCATCGGCCCTTGCAGATTCATACCTTTTTCATCCAGGCTAAGCTTAAGATCACCTTGCGATACATCCTTGCCGAAACGCAGTTTTGCCACTTGGACATTGTGCATTTCAGCGTCAACTTTCACCTTCACTTGAGCAAAAGTAAGCTTCTTGGCGGCCGGAAAATCAAACAGAATGCTGGCCGCCGCATCACCGCTCGAGGTCTTAGGATTCACACCAAGCTTCTTGGCATAACCAAGTCGCGGATGGTCGAGCAACTCCAGCGCATCACGAAGTGGCCCGGCAACATCACCACCGACCTTGATGAACTGGTCTTCGACATCGAGCCCGTTGATGACAAGATCACCTTGCTTGATCTTTATATTACCAACCTCACCGCTCGTAATCTTGGCAGTAAAGTTCTTGTTATCGAACTCAGCGGTGGCGACGCCTTTGGTGATAGGCGGCATCGGTTGCATGTATTGAACCGTGAGGTCGCTGGCTTTAAGCAGTCCACTTACCTCTTCAACCTTACCGCCCTTACCGTCTAGTGGAAGCCGTAACGTCATATGAACGCCACCTTCATCCACCATGCCATGAGGAATATTGGGCACCACCCAATTGCGCGTGTCAGCGGCCGCCGTTACTGGCCAATAGGGATCAAGTAACTCGGCCGGAAGGTTGACGACCTTCATGTCGGCGGTGAGAAGGGGTGCTGCGCCATCCTTGGCCTTGCCACTAAACGCGCCTTGCCAGTCGGCTTGGGCGGTAATGCGGGGACCGCCAATATCGAGGTCGAATGAGGAAATCGACATGATATCGCTGTCACGATCAAGCCGACCTCGTACATTGAGACTAGTCACCGGAATAGGCTGTTTAGTAATATTGGGTAGATTTAGTGCGCCAGCGCCGCTCACCAGCATAAAATTGACTTCGCCTACATCGCCCAGATGTTCGCTGGTAATCTCGATCGAGGTCTGAATCTGCGCAGTGACGGCGAGATCCGTTGTCGAAAGGTCCGCAAGCGCGGGCTCGAGCAAACCCAAAGAGGAAAGCTGCAACGATGCCACGGAGGCATCGACGCCGAGCTTGTCGGTGTCGCGGCGATAATCCAGCTTTGCACTGATGATCGCGGGGTCGCCGAATTGCGGCAAGGCGGCGAAGAGATCACCTACGAGCCCACCTGGCTCGCGGCGCACCTCGGCGCCGAAATTCTCCGCCTGCCAAGTTAAGCCAGTCACATTGTCGACGATCTGGACATTCCCGTTTAGGATCGCGACCGAGGTAAGATAACCTGTAGGTTTAGTTCGGTCCGGATGCTCCAGCATGTCGCTCGCAAACAGCATCAGCGCTTCGAAATTTCCGTCGCTGTCGCGCGCATTGGGCTCGTTAGTGGCACCGGCAGGCCCAAATGCCAGCGAGCCATTCTTGTTGCGGATTAGTGTCAGCTTGGGTCCAATGATTTCGATCTTGCTCGGCGCTACCAGGCCTTTCAGGAGTGCGCGGGCGCTAAAAGTGATCGACACCTCGGGTAGATTTGCTAGCTCGCGTCCCTCGATGTCCCGCACCCGCAAATTGATCGCTCGCACGTCCAGCGCTCGGTCCCAGCCCGCCCAGGTCAGGACGGTATCATCGACGGCGATCCGGTATGGCTGGTCGCTGTGGATCAGTGCCTGCTCTACATACGATGACATGAAGCGTAGATGAATTGGGCCTTCCTGCGTCAGGCGCCAGGTGAGGAAGGCAAGAATAATAGCGGCGCCCGCCAAAGCGGCGCCGAAGATTTCAAGCGTGATGATGGTGGTACGGCGAATCACGCGCGGTTAGCTCCGATCAAGAGTACGGTCTTGGCAGAAATACGCCATGTAGAACCAACACCTGCCAATACCTAGAGTTTCCCTTCCAAAACGCAACCAACTGCTTGACCGGAACCAGATGCTTCAGCAGTCTCTCAGTTTCTCCGACAATAGCTGAACAATGTCATCCGCCAACATTGCTGCCATCGACCCCACTTCTTTACCGCGTCCGAGTGATCCGCGGCAGGTCGAACTTTACCTCGAACAGCTCATGCAGATCCTGCAACCACCTGTTCAGGGAATTATCTCAGAACCGGCGACACAAGCACTACTCGCAGCCGTGTTCGGAAATTCTCCTTTCCTGAGCTACTGCCTACTCGCAGAAACGGATACTTTTCTTGCACTATTATCGCAGGATATCGATTCTGTCTTTAACAATGTCGTGAGCAGTGTCACAGCCAAGGCATTGGAAAAGCTCGATGAAGCAGACCTAATGACAGCTTTGCGGCGCGCTCGGCGACAGGTAGCGCTGATAGTTGCCGCCGGCGATATCAGCGGGCTATGGCCGCTCGAAAAAGTGACCACTTCGCTGACGCAGTTTGCAGAATTGGTCCTGTCGGCTACTCTTTGTCATCTGCTGCGGCAACTGGAAGCCAATGGTGAGCTCAAGCTCGCCAATCCCACCGATCCGGAACTAGACAGTGGCTTCATCATCTTGGGACTGGGCAAGCTTGGCGCCAGAGAACTTAATTATTCGAGCGACATCGATCTTATCTTGCTGTTCGAGCGAGAGAAGGTTCGTTACACGGGTCGCAAGACAGCGCAGGAATGTTTCGTTCGTCTCGCCCGAAATCTTGTGCGGATAATGCAGGACGGTACCGCCGACGGCTATATTTTCCGCGTCGATCTGCGCCTGCGACCCGACCCCTCTTCAACCCCATTGGTGATCTCGACACTTGCTGCTGAGACCTATTATGAAGGGATGGGTCAGAAT
Source organism: uncultured Dongia sp. (assembly GCA_964408245.1). Lineage (GTDB taxonomy): Bacteria > Pseudomonadota > Alphaproteobacteria > Dongiales > Dongiaceae > Dongia. Next base: position 4,958 of record CAYOYT010000054.1, read on the forward strand.
TGGGAGCGCGCCGCCATGATCAAGGCGCGTGTCGTGGCTGGCGACGAAGCTGCCGGCGCGATGTTTCTCTATCGCCTGCGCCCTTTCATTTGGCGCAAGCATCTTGACTTCGCTGCTATACAAGACATTCATTCGATCAAGCGTCAGATCCATGCAGTCAAGGGCCATCGCCAGGTCGCCGTGGCGGGGCACAATATTAAGCTAGGACGCGGCGGTATTCGCGAAATCGAGTTTTTCGCTCAGACCCAGCAATTAATTTGGGGCCGGCGCGTCAAGGAACTGCGCAACCGAACAACTTGCGGCGCCATCGAGGCGCTGGTCGGCGTCGGGAAATGCACTCGGCAAGTCGCGAATGAGCTTACCACCGCCTATCGTTATCTACGCCAGGTTGAACACCGGCTGCAGATGATCGATGATCAGCAGACCCAGACCCTGCCCGGCTATGGCCCTGCCCTCGACCGCGTCGCTATCTTTAATGGACATCGCGACGTTGCGGAGTTCGAGACGACGTTGCGTCACCATCTCGGGCGTGTCGAGGATCATTATGCAGAATTGTTCGAAGATGCGCCAAGCCTCGGCGCCGCAGATGCAGGTGTGGCCGGTAGCCTGGTCTTTACTGGCACGGAAGATGATCCGGAAACGGTGCTAACGCTGCAGCGCATGGGGTTCAGCGATGGTAGTGCTGTTTCTGCTCAGATCCGCGCCTGGCATCACGGGCGTTATCGAGCGACACGCAGCGCGCGCGCGCGCGAATTGTTAACCGAGCTCATGCCGCGGCTACTTGCAACCCTTGGCAACAGCGCTGATCCCGACATGGCTTTCCGCCGTTTTGACGATTTCTTGCGTGCATTGCCAGCAGGCGTGCAGTTCTTCGCCATGCTCTACTCCAACCCAGCCTTGCTCGACCTCATCGCCGAGGCCATGGGCATGGCGCCATTTCTTGCGGAACAGCTGGCCCGCCGTCCGGCTTTGCTCGATGGCGTTCTTGCTGCCGGCCTCTTCGATGTAAGCAGCGATTCGGTCGCTCTCAGCGCGGATCTTGAGCGCCAGCTCGAGCTGGCGACCGATTTCCAAGATGAACTCGACATCCTGCGGCGCTGGACCAAGGATCAGCAATTTCAGATCGGCATTCGCTTGTTACGCGGCCTTTCTGACGGCGATATGATCGGCCCTCTCCTTTCTGATATCGCTGATTGCGCGCTCAAAGCGCTCTTTCCACGGGTCATCACTGAATTCAAGCAGCAACACGGCAAGTTACCGGGCCGCGGATTAGTGCTACTTGCCCTCGGCAAGCTCGGCAGCCGCGAGATGACTCTCACGTCGGATCTCGATCTCGTGTTTCTCTACGATGTTCCGCTCAATGTCGAGAATTGGGATACCCTACAATCAAATGGCACTAAGCCATTGCCACCCATTCAGTACTACGCTCGCCTCGCACAGCGCTTCATCACTGCCATTACCGCCGCGACCGGCGAAGGTCGCTTGTTCGAAGTTGACATGCGCTTGCGCCCCAGCGGGAATTCCGGACCGATCGCCAGCGGCCTCGCTCCGTTTGAGAAGTATCAGCTTGGAGAGGCATGGACCTGGGAACATATGGCGCTGAGCCGCGCGCGCGTAGTTGCGGGTGATGAAGCGTTTGCACTAGATACCGCGGCCACGCTAAACCGCGTCATTTGCCAAAAGCGTGACAATGAAAAACTTCGCACTGATATCCTTGACATGCGGCGGCGCATGGCGACGCAATATCGCACCGACGACATGTGGGATTTAAAACATGCCCGTGGCGGCCAAGTCGATATCGATTTCATCTCGCAATACTTGATCCTGAAGCATGCCGCCGAATTCCCCGACATCGTCGCTGGCGACCCAGTCGTTGCCCTCGGCCAAGTGCATCGACTTGACCTCATCGATCGGAAGTTGGTGGATAAACTGGTCGAAGCGGCGCGTTTGTGGCGTCGGCTGCAGCAGGTCACCCGCCTCATCTCCGGCGGCAAGCTCGATGAAGGCAGTTTGAGCGAGGCGGCGAAGAAGCATCTAGCTCAGACAGTGGGTGAGCCGGATTTCAGCCGTCTAAAGATGCTGATACTGGAACGACAGGTGTTGGTATTTGATATCTTCAAGAACATCTTTGAAGTCGACCGAAATGATGAGGAGATCTGAACATGGCACTGGAAAACGGCAGCAAGGCACCGGCCTTCTCCATGAAGACCGATAGCGGCGGCAAGATTTCTTTGAGTGAGCTCAAGGGCAAGAATGTCGTGCTCTACTTTTATCCCAAAGATGACACCAGTGGCTGTACCGCGGAAGCTTGCGGCTTCCGCGATAATCTGCCCGTCTTTAAAAAGCTTGACGCCGTGATCATCGGTGTTAGCCGCGATTCTGTTGTTAGCCACGACAAGTTTAAGAAAAAATACGATATTAACTTCACGCTCGGATCAGACGAGACCGGTAAGGTGACCGAAGATTACGGCGTCTGGGTCGAAAAGAGTATGTACGGCAAGAAGTATATGGGCATCGAACGCGCCACTTTCCTCATCGATGAAAAGGGAACTATCCGCAATATCTGGCGCAAGGTAAAAGTGCCGGGCCATGTTGAGGAAGTCGCGGCGGCGATCAAGCAACTGGATTGATGCTCGATCTTGCGATAGAGGCGACCGCCGTTCTTGAGACGTCCGATGCGAGCGCAAAGGCTGCAGCTGCTCGCAAGCTTGCTGCCGACTGGCGCGCTGGCAACGTGGCGTTTAATAAAATGGGGTCACCGCCGATGCGTCCGCGCCGGCCGGCAAGGCCGGAGCTGCGCCGTCCCGGCGACGTGCCCAAGCGCAAAGCTGGCGGTACCCTCGAAAAGAGGGTCGCTCTGCTGCACGCCTTGGCGCATATCGAGCTCAACGCTATCGATCTTGCCTGGGACGTAATCGCGCGCTTCGGCCATTATGATCAGCCCCGCGACTTCTTTGATGATTGGGTGCGTATAGGCGATGAAGAAGCCCGGCATTTCACGATGCTGTCTGATCGGCTCCGTGAGTTGGGCTCGGCCTATGGCGATCTGCCGGCGCATGATGGGTTATGGTTAGCGGCAGAGGAAACCGCTCAAGATCTGCTGGCGCGCCTCGCCATCGTACCTTTGGTTCTCGAAGCGCGCGGCCTCGACGTGACGCCATCGATTCTCGCCGACCTCCGCCGCGCCGGTGACGAGGCTTCAGCCACGATCCTAGAGGTCATCTATCGCGATGAAATCGGCCATGTTGCCATCGGCAAGCGCTGGTTTGATTTCTTCGCCGCGAAAGCCAATCGGGAGCCGGCAATTCTTTGGCAAGAGCTTGTGCGGCGCCATTTTCGCGGCCGCCTCAAACCGCCTTTCAACCGCGCAGCACGCGACGAAGCCGGCTTCTCATCCGCGTTCTATGAACCCTTAGCTGCCGATTGACGTAAAAAGCGAAGCTCAGACTCGCTCGTGAGCTTCGAACAACTTTGTGATTCCCTTTGCCAGCGCCGATCCGTCCATCTTGTCGCACCCGTGGCAGAAATTTGTAGCGGCATCGACAACCCCTTCAAAAATCAACCGAAATTCGCATGAGACGAATAGCTGCTCTATGCTCAACATGGGACCGAACCTTTGACTTGGGCACAGCAACGGGGGATATTGCCATCGATTGAATTAAGCTAGCTGTCGCGATATTTGCGGCTCGTCTTTTTGTTTTTAGATTCGGGAATATCATGACTGCCAACATTAGGACCAATCGACCAAACTCCCTTTCTGCCCGTGACGCTGCCTATCATTTTCACGGCTATACCAATGCTCTCAAGAACGAGCAGGAAGGCGGCTTTGTCGTGGTACGCGGCGAGGGGCCCTTCGTTTATACCGAGGAAGGCAAGGAGTATTTCGACGGCCTTGCCGGTCTCTGGTGTGCATCTTTGGGATTTGGTCCGCAGCCGCGCCTAGTGGCGGCGGCAAAGAAGCAGATGGAGGTTCTACCTTTCTACCATACCTTCACTCAGAAAGTGGCCTCGCCCGTTGTCGAACTTGCCGAGAAGCTCGTCGGCCTTGCGCCCGTACCGATGTCAAAGGCCTATTTCTGCAATTCCGGCTCCGAGGCCAACGATACCGCCGTCAAGATGATCTGGTATTTCAACAACGCACTCGGCCGCCCGCAGAAGAAGAAGATCATTGCGCGCGTGAAGGCCTATCACGGTGTCACCGTTGCAGCGGCATCGCTCACCGGCCTGCCGGCGCTACACAATGAATTTGATCTACCGATTGCGCGCATTCTGCGTACAGACTGCCCGCATTATTATCGCTTCGGAGAAAAAGACGAGAGCGAGGAAGCTTTTGCGACGCGCTGCGCCGACAATCTGGAAAAGCTGATACTGACCGAAGGTCCGGATACCGTGGCAGGCTTCTTCGCCGAGCCGGTGCAAGGCGCCGGCGGGGTCCTCATTCCAGCCAAGACCTATTGGCAAAAAATCACGGCCGTTCTCAAGAAATATGACGTCCTGCTGGTCGCTGACGAGGTTATCTGCGGCTTCGGTCGTACCGGCAATTGGTGGGGTACCCAGACTTTCGGCCTACAGCCAGACATCATCACCACGGCTAAACAGCTTTCCGCCGGCCAATTGCCAATTGCGGCAATTCTCATAAATCAGCGAGTCTATGAAGGTCTGCGCGACAATTCCAATAAGCTGGGCGGTTTCGCCCATGGCCTGACTTATTCAGGCCATCCGGTGTCGTCGGCCGTGGCATTAGAAACGCTCAAAATTTATGAGGATGAGCGCGTTATAGACCATGTGCAGTCGATCGCGCCACATTTCGGGCGGCAGATGGAGAGCTTTGCCGATCATCCGCTGGTCGGCGAAGTACGCAAAGTCGGTCTAGTCGGCGCTATAGAGTTGGTGAAGCACAAAGCGACTCACGAAAGTTTCGATCCCAAACTGACCGTTGGCGCAACGTTAGTAAGGTTTGCGCATGAACACGGGCTCATCATCCGTCCGGTGATTGATTCACTCTGCTTCTGTCCGCCCCTCATCTCAACCGAAGCCCAGTTGAGCGAGATGTTTGGACGCTTTGCCCGTGCTCTTGAAGATACGCATGACTGGCTAAAACGTGAAGGTCATGTCTAAGCCAACTATCGATTACGCTAGCGTCTTTGCCGTGCGCCTCGATGCATTAAAGACTGAGGGCCGCTACCGCGTCTTCACCGATATCGAGCGGCTAGCCGGGCAATTTCCGCGCGCCCTCTATCGGTCAGCGCCGGACGCAGTGC
>CAYOYT010000055.1:0-10145 GCA_964408245.1 uncultured Dongia sp.
CACAACCTTTCACACCAACGTCGCCGGCGCCGTGCTGACGAGTGTTGCTGTGCTCTTTTTCTGGGAAATGCCGACGCCGCAACAATGGTGTCTCTTCGTGCTGATGGCAGCGATCGCGACGCTCGGGCATTTTCTCATCGTCAAGGCCTACGACCATGCCGAGGCTTCGCTGCTGGCACCCTTTGCCTATGCTGAGATGATCATGGCCGTCCTGGCCGGTTGGTATTTCTTCGGCGATTTCCCTGATCGCTTGACCTTTCTCGGCGTTGGCATCCTCATCGCCTGCGCACTCTATATTTCTTATCGCGAGCGCGTGCGCCGCGTGCCGCCAAGTGTCACGGGCGAGCATAGTTAAACAGGCACTGGAGCGATCATGAATGGTCGCTATTGTCATAATTTTTTTAGTTGTATAAAATTATTTCGAGTCGATTATTAATTGGGGATACAATCCGACATGAAAAATCCACGTCACTTTGTTGCCGCCGCAATTCTGGCGAGCCTTTCTTTTCTTGCCGCCTGCGGCACGCCGGCTTCTCTAAGCTACCCACCCGGTGCGACGCTTAAGATCACGAAAAAAGTTTGGGGTTACTATCAGGAATACCTCACCAAGCAGGGCGGCGTACGCAAGGATGGCGCCTTCCTCGTGGTGCTGGTGGACGATGTCGGCGTCGGTGCGCGCTCGAGCTATTGTCCACCTTCAGCCGATTACTGCACCGGTGGCATCATCAATCTCGCCAATCAGATGTGCATCGAGGAACATCTGAAATGCGTGTTGTTCGCGCGCGGCCCCAAGATCGTTGTGCCGTATACGGTTATCGACAATTAAGGTCCACAGTTTCCGCGGTTTGATCATGTCCGAAAACCGCGAGCGGAACGTTCTGAAGGATGGCAATATGCCACCATGGAAGAGAGCGAAATCTTTGACGACGTGATGGCGACCGAGGCGTCCTTGAGCGGCTCGGTCGACCTCGATCCCCAGACCTGTCATCGCGCCCTGAAGGCGCGCGATGCCCGCTTCGACGGCCGCTTCTTCGTGGGGGTTACCTCAACCGGAATCTATTGTCGGCCGATCTGCCCGGCACCTTCCGCTAAATTCGCCAACTGCCAGTTCTTCGCGACCGCCGCTGCAGCCGGTGAGGCAGGTTTTCGCCCATGCCTCAGATGTCGGCCAGAGACGGCACCGGATGTTGGCGCCTGGAGCGGGACATCCAATACGGTGCGGCGCGGTCTTGCCCTGATCGCGGAAGGAGCACTCGACGATGACCAGCACGGCGTTGAGCATTTGGCGGCCAGGCTGGGCCTTGGCGAGCGGCAATTGCGGCGCTTGTTTCACACGCATCTCGGCGCCTCGCCCATTGCCGTCGCGCAGACGCGTCGCATCCATCTCGCCAAACAACTGATTCATGAAACACCCCTGCCGATGGCGGGAATCGCCATGGCGGCCGGCTTCGGCAGCGTGCGGCGTTTCAACGAGACCTTCCAGACGCTCTATCAGCGCCCACCATCCGCCTTGCGACGCAAGAACCGGGCAACAATGACGACAGAATCTGCCGCCACGCGCGGCTTCGTCGTCAAACTGCGCTATAAGCCGCCCTATGATTGGCCTTCCATGCTATCTTATCTTGCGGTCCGCGCTATCCCGGGTATCGAGAAGATCGAGGACGGGCGCTATTGCCGTGCTGTGGAGATCGAGGGCGCATTCGGCACGATCGAGATCGGCCATGACGTGGCATCGGCGAGCCTCGCCGCCACCATCCGTTTCCCTTGTATAAAGGCGCTGCCCACGCTTATCGCGCGGATCAAGCGCGTCTTTGATCTTGATGCCGATATCGGCCATATCTGCCAGCATCTGGCGCTCGACCCGGTACTGGCGCCCCTTGTTGCCGCGCGACCGGGTCTCAGGGCACCAGGCGGATGGGATGGATTCGAGCTCGCCATTCGCGCCATTCTCGGCCAGCAGGTGACCGTCACGGCCGGACGGCAATTGGCGGCCCGCCTTGCCACGATCTGTGGTGCTGACCTACCTGCATCTGCGCATCATACTGTGGGAATCTTCCGCACGTTTCCGACACCCGCACGCGTTGCGAGAGCCGATCTTTCCAGTCTAGGTATGCCGGGTGTCCGGAAACAAACGCTGCTTGCGATGGCGGTGGCAGCGCTTAAGGATCCAGATCTCTTCCGCGCCGCCAGCGACATCGACGCGACGATCGCCAAGCTGCGCGCGATCAAGGGCATTGGCGAATGGTCGGCGCATTACATCGCGCTGCGTGTCGTGCGAGAGCCGGATGCCTTTCCAGCAAGTGACATCGGGATCCTGCGCGGTGCCACGCCGCCCGGCGGTCCGCGGCCGACACCACAGGCTTTGTTAAAAATGGCGGAAGCCTGGCGGCCCTGGCGCGCTTATGCGGCACAGCATCTTTGGGCAGCTGACGAAGTTGTTCTCGCGAACAAGCAAAATGGCTGAACCGATGGCACTCAAAATCGACCGATTTGAGACGCCCATTGGCGAGCTCGTCCTCATCGCTGATGTGCAAGATCGCCTGCGCGCAGTCGACTGGCACGATCATGAGGCGCGGATGTTGGAACTGCTCGGTCGCTACTGTGGGAAGGCTGGCTATAGCCTGACGAAAGCACGCAATCCAGGTGGCTTCGGCACGGCGCTGCGCGCGTATTTCAAAGGCGAGTTGGCATCCATCGATCGCCTGGCGACCGATACCGGCGGTACAGAATTCCAACGCATGATCTGGCGAGAGCTGCGCCGTATTCCCTGTGGCAAAACCATCTCTTATGCCGAGCTTGCCAGCCGTATTGGCAAACCGGCCGCAATTCGCGCCGCCGGCCTTGCCAATGGCGCCAATCCGGTCAGTATCGTGATCCCCTGCCACCGGGTGATCGGCAGCGATGGATCGCTGACCGGCTATGGCGGCGGGCTCCATCGCAAGCGCTGGCTACTCGCGCACGAAAACGCCATCTCGTAAGAAGGAAGGCAAGATGTCACCACGTCCCGATTCCGCGGCACTCTTCCATCAACTGCATCAAGGTCCAACTCTTCTGACACTCGCCAATGCCTGGGATGCCGGCTCGGCGCGCGTTATCGAGAGTCTGGGCGCCAAGGCGATCGCCACCACCAGCGCCGGATTTGCCTGGAGCCTCGGCTATCCCGATGGCGATGCGCTGCCGCTGGCCGAACTCATCCACGGCGTCAGCCTCATCACGCGCGTCGTCAGTGTGCCGGTAACAGTCGATATGGAAAGCGGCTTCGGCCGTGACGCTGACGAGATTATGATGTCCGTGATGCAGATCATTAATGTGGGCGCCGTCGGCATGAATATCGAGGATGGCACAAACCCTCCGGAACAGCTGGCAGCAAAAATCCAGGCCGTGCGTAAGGCCGCAGAGCGTGCTCACGTCAATTTCTTCGTTAACGCGCGCGTCGACGTTTACTTACGCCAGCTGGTATCACCGGCCGAGCGCGTGACTGAGAGTCTGCGCCGCGCCAAGATCTATCGTGATGCCGGTGCCGATGGCATCTTTGTACCGGCCATCGTTGCGCCAGACGAGATTTGCGCGGTTGCCACCGGCATCGACCGACCGCTCAATGTGCTGAGCTGGTCTGGCCTTCCTTCCGCGGCCGATCTCGTGAAGCTCGGCGTGAAGCGCTTAAGCGCGGGAGCTGGCCTCACCAAGCTTGCTTACGGCAAGACGGCCGCCGCGACAAAAGCTTTTCTCACCGACGGCCGATCTGAAATTTTCAACGACAGTGCTCTCGATTCCGGCACCCTCAACGGCATGATGAGAAAGTAGCAAAGAAGAAGGCCCTGCCTTGCGGCAGGACCTTGAGGGGAAAACGAGTTTCCGATGACCTATCTCACCAGACTTCCGTGCGATGGTCCTTGGTTTCACGGATGAACAGCGTACCTACGACCAATGTCATCGCCGCGATCACGATCGGATACCACAGGCCATAATAGATATCGCCCTGTGCCGCCACCATCGCGAAGCTTACCGTCGGCAGGAAGCCGCCGAACCACCCGTTACCGATATGATAAGGTAGCGACATGGAGGTGTAGCGGATGCGGGTCGGGAAGAGTTCGACCAACATGGCCGCGATCGGACCATAGACCATCGTCACCAAGATAACGAGGTAGAGCAGCAAAACGAAGGTCATGAAGTAGTTGATCTGCGTCGGATCAGCCTTGGCCGGATAGCCATGAGCCGTCACAGCATCGGTCATCGATTTGGTGAAGGCTTCTGTCTTGGCCTTTAGCTCATCGGCTGACAGACCCACGCCTTCAAAGCTGTCGATAACCGTCTCGCCAATCTTCACCTGGGCAACAGTGCCTGCTGGTGCGGCTTCGTTGGCATAGTTCACCGACCCTTTGGCGAGGAAGCTCTTGGCAATATCGCAGGAGCTCAAGAACTTCGCAGTACCGACGGGATTGAACTGGAACGAGCAGCTTGCTGGATCGGCCACCACTGTCACCGGTGCCGATGCCTGCGCTGCTTCCAGCGCCGGGTTGGCGAAGTGGGTGATGCCCTTGAAAACCGGGAAGTATGTCACCACGGCAAGCGCGCAGCCCGCCATGATGATCCGCTTGCGGCCGATCTTGTCAGAGAGCCAGCCGAACAGAATGAAGCAAGGCGTGCCGACGAGGAGTGCTGCAGCGATAAAATAGTTCGCTGTGACGGCATCTATCTTCAACGTCTGGGTGAGGAAGAACAGCGAGTAGAACTGTCCCGTGTACCAGACGACCGCCTGACCGGCCGTAAGGCCAAACAAGGCTAATAGCACGATCTTCAGATTCTCCCAGCGGCCGAAGCTTTCGGTAAGAGGCGCCTTCGATCCTTTGCCCTCGGCCTTCATTTTCTGGAAGGTTGGCGATTCGCTGAGCTTCAGACGGATCCAGACCGAGATCAGCAGCAGCAGCAGCGAAATGAGAAACGGTATGCGCCAGCCCCATGCAGCAAATTCGTCTTCACCCAGCGTCTGGCGGGTGAACAGGATGACGATCAGCGACAGGAAAAGACCGAGGGTTGCCGTCGTCTGAATCCAGGCGGTGTGGAGACCGCGCTTGCCTGCAGGCGCATGCTCCGCGACATAGGTCGCAGCACCGCCATATTCACCACCCAGCGCCAAACCCTGCAATAGCCGCAGGAGGACCAGGATAATGGGTGCCGCGATACCGATCGAGGCATAAGTCGGGAGCAAACCGACAATAAAGGTCGAGATGCCCATGAGGGTGATGGTGATGAGAAAGGTGTATTTGCGACCCACTAAATCGCCCAGACGACCGAACACGATTGCACCGAAAGGCCGCACGGCAAAGCCAGCAGCAAAGGCCATCAACGCGAAGATGAAGGCCGCCGTTGGATTGACGCCGGCGAAGAACTGCTTGGCAATGATCGCGGCCAGCGAGCCATAAAGATAGAAGTCATACCATTCAAAGACAGTACCCAAGGACGAGGCAAAGACCACCATCTTGGTATCTCTGGGTTCGCCCCCACAGCCCGCCGACTCTGCAACTGATGACATGATGCAATCTCCCCTTTATCTGACGGCCCGGTTTATCTGTCGGCCTAGGCGCCCATTTTTTAGCTTTGAGAACGGACCATCGTTTGCTCCTCAGGATCATCGTCCAAACGCGACTCGGGAGCAGCGTTTGGCCATGCACTAAGGCCCAGAGTCGCTCTTAAGCTTTCGACGCGGCGAATGGACCCCAGACTTTGGTATAAGCAATCTTGGGCCGATAGACACTGCGCCGCCGCACATGCATTAATCAATAGTCCTCTTGGCTTTGGTGAAATGTCGCAGAGCTCACTGACACTTATTTTGTCGCTCGCCTATCTTGGCCTGCTCTTTCTGATCGCCCATGCGGGCGAGCGGAAGGCGGCGCATTGGTCGCGCGGCAGGCTGGGTCCATCTATTTACGCCTTATCGCTAGCGATCTATTGCACATCCTGGACATTCTACGGGTCGGTCGGTCGCGCCGTCACCAACGGGCTCGATTTCGCACTCATCTATGTCGGCCCGATCATCGTGATCTTGCTCGCCCGGCCCGTGATGCAGCGCATTATCGCAGTTGCGAAGCAGCAGAATGTGACCTCAATTGCGGATATTCTGGGTGCGCGCTATGGCCGCTCGCGTGCTGTCGCCGTCATCGCGACATTGATCGCAGTCGTGGGCGCCATGCCTTATATCGCGCTGCAGCTGCAGGCGGTGTCGTTCAGCTTTGAAGCGCTTTCCGGCAGGGTTGGTGCTGGCGAGCTAGCGGGCAACAGCACGCTCCATGTCCCGCTCCTCCAGGATACAGCACTTATCGTCACCTTAATGATGGCCGCCTTCACCATTCTTTTCGGCGTCCGCCATGTCGAGGCCAGCGAGCAGCACCGTGGCATGATGCTGGCGATCGCGCTTGAAAGCCTGGTGAAGCTCTGCGCGCTGTTGGCAGGCGGCTTGTTCATCGTCTGGGGTATTTTCGACGGGCCCAGCGCCCTACTCGCCGAAGCGCGCACCCTACCCGCCGCCCGCCATATACTGGATCCCGAGATCAACGCCAATTGGCTGGCACTTACCGTGTTGTCGGGCTTCGCGTTCCTGTGCTTGCCGCGTCAGTTCCATGTGGCGGTTGTCGAGCACGATCATCCAAAAAGCTTGACCACAGCGCGCTGGATGTTTCCGCTCTACCTCATCGCCATCAACATATTCGTTGTGCCGATCGCCATAGCGGGTCTTGCTCGCCTTGATCTCAGCCATGTACCAGATTTTTTCGTGCTGACTTTGCCGCAATCGGCTGGAGCCGATTGGCTGACGGCCTTCATTTTTGTGGGCGGCCTGTCAGCGGCGACTAGCATGGTGGCAGTCGCTTGCATGGCGCTTTCCGGCATGGTTAGCAATGAGCTGGTGTTGCCTTGGCTCCTGAAACGCCGCCAGACGCAAGGTGCCAATCTCGGCGAGCTGGGCCTGCTGGTACGGCGCTTTGCCGTCATTGTCATCTTGCTGGCGGCTTATGCCTATTACCGCACCATCGCTGGTCTGCTACCACTCGTCACGATTGGCCTCATTTCCTTCTGCGCCGTTGCTAATTTTGCACCACCCCTCCTCATCGGCCTGTATTGGCGGCGCGCTCATCGTTACGGCGTCATCGCTGGTCTGCTCGGCGGTTTTGCCGTGTGGCTATGGGCGATCCTGTGGCCGACGATTCAGCCCATGGAAGCGCCGAACCTGCCGCCTTTCGGCCCTTTGGCTTGGTTCGATCCGCTGTTGCGTGGCTTCGTGGTCGCCATACTGGTCAATCTGGTGCTTCTTGTCGCCGGTTCATGGCTCGCGAAGCCTCAGGCACGCGACCGCCAGCAAGCGTCAGCCTTCTGCGGTCATGATGACGACAAGCATCGCAGCAAACCAGCCTCACCCGCGCGAACCGAATTCGACCAACTAAAGGAACTCGCGAGCCGCTTCATCAGTCACGAGCGCGTAGAGGAAGCCTTCGGCGCCCTCAATCTTTCTGGCGCGGCGGCGCTGGAATTCACCGAACGGTTACTGTCAGGGACGATCGGCGCCGCCTCGGCACGGGTGGTCGTCACCACAGCGCGGCGCAAGGGCTTATGGATGCCAGGCTCGATCCGCGACATGCTGGACGAGGCGACAGCCGCCATCCGCTATAGCGCCGACTTGCTGCGCCGGACGTTGGATCACATGGGTCTGGGGCTCGCCGTCTTCGACGCGGATGGCAAGCTTGAAGTCTGGAATGATCGATTCGCGGCCTTGAGTGGGATTGACCGAGAGTTGCTGACCATCGGCATCAACATCGCCCATCTGCCAGCGCAGATTCCCACCTTGGCAGCCGCTCTTGGATCAGCCCCCGCGGCGCTTCGGGAAGTGAAGCTCCGCGACGGCTCCGTGACGGAATTGCGCGCCGATCCGCTGCCCGAAGGTGGCGTCGTCATCACGGCCAATGACGTGACCGCCCGCGTCCGCGCAGCCGAAGCCTTGCGCGATAACGACAGACGCACGCGCATCGTCACTGACAACGTGCCGGTCCTGATCGCCTATGTCGACCGCGATGAGCGCTATCGTTTCACCAACCGACCCTATCAGGCGTGGCTAAAGGACGGCGCCGATACGACGGAAGGCCGCCATGTTCAGGACGTGTTGGGCGCCGAGCGGTATCAGAGGCTCAAACCCCATATCGATGCGGTTCTGGCCGGCAGTATGCAGGTATTCGAAATCGACTTCCCACCCAACAACGCCCGAATCGAGATCGCGCGCGGCACCTATATCCCGCATGTCGATGAGAATGGCGAGGTCATGGGTTTCTTCCTGCTCTATGTCGACATCACCGAACGGCGGCGTCAGGAAGAAGCGCTCAGGATCGCCAACGAAAGCCTCGAGCGACGCGTCGCCACCCGCACAGCCGAGTTGGAAACTGCGCGCGCTCGTGCCGAGGAAGCTAATATCGACAAAACGCGCTTCATCGCCGCAGCCAGCCATGATCTGCTGCAGCCGCTCCATGCCGCGAGGCTGTTCGTGGCGGCCTTGTCCGAACGCCATAACGCGGATGAATTGGTGGCCAAAGTCGATCTCGGCCTATCCTCGGTCGAAGCGCTCCTCGACGCCCTGCTCGATATTGCCAAGCTCGATGCCGGCGCCATCAAGCCGGAGCCACGCGCCATTCCGCTGGGTCCGCTGCTGCAATCACTGGCCGATGCCTTCGCGCCGCTTGCCGAACAGGGCGGCATGACCTTGCGCGTCGTGCCCTCCAAAGCCTGGGTCACGACCGACCCAGCGCTGTTGCGCCGCGTGCTACAGAACTATCTTTCCAACGCGATCCGCTATGGCCGCGGCGCGCAGATGAAACCGCGCGTGCTGATGGGCTGCCGCCGCAAGGGACAGACGATCCGCATCGAAGTGCGTGACAGCGGCCCCGGTATCGCCCAACATCAGCAGAGCAACATCTATCAGGAATTCATTCGCCTCAAACCGGCAAGTGTCGGCGGTGAACGGGGCTTAGGGCTAGGTCTTGCCATCGTCGATCGTATCGCCGGCATGCTGGGTCATCCTCGGGGGCTCGTGTCAGCGCCCGGCAAAGGCGCCGCCTTCAGTATCGATCTGCCGCTCGCAGCCGCCGATCACGCCAGCCTTAAGAGTATAGCGCCAGATCAGACACAGCCCGACGCGCTCACCCGAGCACCCTTCATCATCTGCATCGATGACGAAGAACAGGTGCGAGAAGGCATGGATGTTCTGCTGAAAAGCTGGGGTTGCGACGTGATCACCGCTGCCAATGCCGATCTAGCGCTTATCGCCTCGACGGGGCGCGCGGCATCACCGGATCTGCTGCTGATCGATCTTCATCTCGGTGACGACCAGCCTGACGGCGTTGCTGAGATCGCGAAGCTGCGCGACGCATGGGGCGATACCCTGCCAGCTGTCCTCATCACCGCCAATCGCGATCCCATCGCCCTGGCACGCGCGAAGGCGCTCCGCCTCGATGTGCTCCATAAGCCGGTAAAGCCGGCGCGGCTACGGGCGCTCATCGCTCAGCGCTCGCAGCGTTTCGTCGCATAGCGCCGTCTACTCTGCCAAGCGACCTTGGCGTCTCAGATCAGGTTGAGCTTCACATCGATGTTGCCGCGCGTCGCATTCGAGTACGGGCAAACTTGGTGAGCTTTCTCAACCAACGACCGCGCCGTCGCCTTATCGAGACCCGGCAGCGAGATGTCGAGCGACACGGTGAGGCCAAAGCCACCTTCCGAGCGTGGGCCGATGCCGACTTCCGCGGTAATGCTGGTGTCTGCTGGCACGCTGATCTTTTCCTGCGAGCCCACAAATTTCATGGCCCCGAGGAAGCAGGCCGAATAACCGGCAGCAAAAAGCTGCTCCGGATTGTTGCCGGCCCCGCCAGCGCCGCCCAGTTCCTTCGGTGTCGCAAGTTTCACGCTGAACGCGCCATCTGCCGTCTGCGCCTTACCGTCACGACCGCCGGTAGCCGTGGCTCTGGTACGATAGAGAACATTGACGCTCATGATGTTTTCCTTTCTTTCTACCTGCTAAGCTTTTGAGGCACTCATTAGTTTGCCTCCCCGCAGAGATCAGAGATCAGAGATCAGAGATCAGAGATCAGAGATCAGAGATCAGAGATCAGAGA
>CAYOYT010000056.1:0-10059 GCA_964408245.1 uncultured Dongia sp.
ACCGCAATGGCGACCGCAGCATCAGCAACAAAGAATGGAATTGGGCGGAAAAGAAGGGCTATGACCGGCTGACCAGAAGCGGTAATCGGGTGACGCGCAAGACCTATCAGGCCTATGTGAACCGCTATTATACCTATGTCGGCTGGCGCGAGAACGGCCAGAGCGAGAACGGCTGGGGCTGGGACGGTCATCAACCGCGGACGTTCGCACCTTGGGAATTGGGACACAGGTGATCGCGGGTGGGCGATCCCAGGCGGACGATCCCAGGCAGGCGATCAACCATCGACCGATACAATAAGGCGCTCCGTGAAACCACGGGGCGCCTTTTGCGTCTATCCTTCCAGCAATCCTACCGGTCGGTGACCCGAGATATCGGCGAACTTAGGGCCTTATCACGATTTGGGCCAATTGCACCTTTCTTGCCAGTGGCTTAGAGTCGCCGCTTCATTTTCCGCCTGAACCATAGGTTGGGCTGAATCGAATCGGTCCCTCTAAATGCTGTGTGGGGGAGGGTTGATTAGTCAGACCGGGGATTGCCCAGGCAGGGTCGAGCGTAGGGGCTAAGAATATGGGCAAAGGTGATCAGGATTCCGGGACGACGCGGAGCCTTTTCAAAGCGGCCGCCGGCAATGATTCCGGCACCCGCCATCACAAGCGTGCCGTCGCTCTAGGCACCTTGCTAACACTGGGCTGGTTCGCCGCCTATGGCTGGCACGTGGCTGACGCGGTGGGGTTCGAGAATCTGCAGGATCTGATGCCGGCGGAACTGGCGCAGATCATCATTGCCTTCATCTCACCAGCCGTCTTCGTCTGGGTCGTCATCGGCTACGTCATGCGCGGTCGCGATCTCGAGCGGCAAACGTCATTGCTGGCCCAACAGCTCAACATGCTGACCTATCCCAATCCGCAAGCCGAGCAGCGCGTGGCAAATGTAGCCGACGCCATCCGCCGCCAAACGATCGAACTCAAAGCCGCGACCGAGGATGCGGCAACGGCTCTGTCTCAGATCGAGCACAGATTCCAACACCAGCGCGGCGATCTCGACAATGCCGCACAAGCGGTGCGCAGCGAGACTGAGAGTGTCGAGGCGCAACTGGGTCGTCAGCGTGAGCTGCTGGCCCAGATGCAAGCAACGCTCACCGATCAAAAAGCAGCATTACGACGTGCGAGCGAACAGGAAACAGCGATCTTGGAAAGCCTTGCCGCTGATTCCGCCGATCGCGTCGTCGCCGCCTTCGAAGCCAAGCGCCAGGATATCGGCGACATCATCGATCGCGTGCTTGATCACGGCTCTTCGGTGCGCGACGCCGTGGAGCGGCAAGCCGAGATGCTTGCCAACAGCACCGAGAAAGCCATGGGCGGTCTCAAGAACGAACTGGCGACATACACCAAGCGCCTCGACGAGGCTGGCGAAGCGGCGCGACGCGAAGGCCGGGCTCTTGTGGAAGCTGGCGATCAGCAGCTGGTTTCGATCAACGAGATCGTTAGCAAGGCAGCGCGCGAATTCAAACAGCAGCTCGATGCGCTGAACCGCGGTACCATCGAAGCCGTCGAGACCGGAAAGCGCAATTCGGCCGAAGCAGAGGCGGCCTTGCGGCAAGTCGTCAGCGAAATCACCGCCCAGGCCGGACGACATGCTAACGACGTGGCCCAAGCCCTGGCGATGCAATTGCAAGGTATCAATGCCGCCAAGGCGCAGGCAATCGATGCCGGTGAGGAATTGCAGGCTGGCCTCGCAACGCAGGCAGCACGCCTTGCCGAGCGGACGACCGACGCCTTCGCCCTGATGCGCGGCGAGATCGCGCAGGAAATCGTGACGCTGAAAGAATCGGAAGATAAAGCGAGCGCCCGCTATCGCGAGCTCGACCACAACATGACGACCCATCTCAGCTCCATCGATAAGGCGGTCGAGGCTGCGAGCAGCGCACTTCAATCTCGCGCGATGGCTGAACAGGCCAGTATCATTGCTGTAACTGAAGCAACCGAGACCCGCATCAACGCCGTGCTTTCTGCGATCGAGCAGCAGAGCCGCGATATGCACGGCCGGGCCGAGGAGAGCGCTGAGCGGTTTGGCAGCTCGCTGCGCCGTCATCATGAACTAGTCTCAGCCACCGCCACCGCGACGGTCGGCGAGGTCATGCGTAAAACGGCCGAGATCCAACGCCAGATGCGCGAGGAAGGCGATCTGTCGCTGACGACGGCAAAGTCGCTGGCGGAAGATTTCACGGCGTCGCTGGCGCGTATTGGGGAAATCGTCGCCGAAAGCGCAAACCGCGCGAAGACCGACAATGCGCTGCTCGAGGAAACGACGCGCCTTCAATCGGAGCGCCTGACCGGCGCTGCCCTTGCCGCCTCGGAACAATTCCGAACCTCACTCGACCGCATGTCGGGTGACACGGCGGCGATGATGCGGGCATTGATGGACAAGATCAGCGAACAGAACCAGGCGGCAAAGTCAGCATTACGCACCGAAGCGGCTGATTTCCAAGAATCGACCGGCAGACTTGGCGAGCAGATCGGCCAGCGCTTTGCAGAGATGCAGAAATCAATCGAGGCGGTAGCCGCGACAACCAACACCGAAACCGCTGGTCTCGTTGCCGCAGTCGATGCGCAAGGTGCTCGCCTCAATATCGCCGCCGATGCAGCGGCACAGCGCCTGCACCAGCAGATCGATGTCGAGGCGGCAAGATTAGGTGAGCTCGCAGCCGCCGCTGACCAGCGCCATGACGATTTGGTGAAGGCGATTGAGAATGCCCATGTGGCACTGAGCGGTGCTGCCGATTCACATGCTGACCGCTTTGGTATCTTGCTAAAGCGTCAGGAAGACCGCCTGGGTGTACTGCAGGACGCGCAGGAATCAGCAAGCCGGCGTCTTGGCGAAACCATAGATGCACAGGGCCATGCTCTCGAACAAGCAGCAGACCGCGCCGCTGATAAGTTGGCGCAGCGCCTGCGTGAGAACGAAACAACGCTGAGCGCTGGCATCACCGCGCTTGTCGCCGAAACCAAATCGCTCGATGCCACGGTTGGCGCACAGCCAGATCGCCTAAAGGAGGCCGGGGAAGCGGCGAGTAATCAGATGCGCAACGAGCTTGATTCCCACGCAGCACGGCTTGAAGTCATGGCGACCGGCATCGGTAAGAAGCTGGAAGAGGTATTCGCAGCCCAAGAGAGTGAGATCGAGCGCCTGGCCGCGGCACTTGGTCTTAAGGTGACTGGTCTGGGCGATGCGATTCAGAGCGCCGGGGACGGCGCAGTGACCCGGTTGAAGGGCGAAATCGAGCGGCAGATTTCCGGCATGGAAGGCCTCACCGCCACGCTCATCACCCGAACGACAGCGCTTGACGGTACCATCTTGTCGCAGCGCGATCATTTGGTGGAAGCGGCGGCCGCTGCGGCAGAAGGCTTTCGCGATATTCTGCGCCGCCAGGCCGATGAATTCGTCGCGGCAGCTGAAGCTGTTGCTAGCCGCTCTGTCGCACTCGAAGGTGTCACGCACGCTCAGCGCGACGAACTGATCGCGGCGTCGAAACACGCGGCAGAACATTTCGCCAGCGCCCTGCGCTTACAGGCGCAAGAGATCGCGGGGGCGACCGCGGCAGCCGTGCAGCAGACCGAGGGGCTCGGTGCCGCAGCCCGCGTCCAGGCCGAAAGCCTGGCTGCCATGATGGCGGAAAGCACGCGGCGTTTCGAGGCAGTGACCGCCGAGCACGGCGTGAACCTCGCCGGTGCCGGGGAGAAAGCGGGGATCGCGGTGCGTGAAAAGCTCGCTGAGCAATATGCCGAGATCGATCGGCGTTTTGCCGAGATCGTCGGTCAGGGCGAAAAACTTCACGCTGCTGCCGAAGATCAATCCGTCGTCCTCGGCAAAGCCTCTGAGCAGGCAGCACAGGTCGCTATCGCCATGCGCGATGCACTGGCCGATCAGGCAAAGCAGGCAAACGTCGCCGGTCTTGATATCAACGAGAAGGCGTTGGAAGCCGGGCGCCTCATGCAGCGCCAGACAAGCGATCTATCAGACGCTCTGAATGCCATCGTACAGAAGAATGTCGCCAATCTAAAGGCCGCCACCGAACAGGCCGGTGTGCAGGCGATCGAGCTTGGCCAATCCCTGACGCGGCAGAATGACGAGCTCGCCGCGGCGCTGGCCCGCACGCAAGCAGCAACCAGTGAGATCCGTGACGCGCTAAAAAGCCAGATCGACGAGTTGTCGGCGGTGACACAGAAGGTGCAGATCGAGGCTGGTATCATCGGCACCGCCTTCCGCGCTGAGGCCGATACCCTGCGCGAAGCGGCGGAAAAAGCCACTGGCATCGCCGGTGACCTGCAGCAGCGCATGCGCGAGGGCCTTGCCGCCCTTGACGGGATCGCCACGACGGCCCTCGCCAAGGCCGCTGACCTTCACCAGGACGTGACGCGTCAAAGCGAACTCGTCAAGCAAGCGACGGAAGAAGGCGGCAAACGCACGGCGGAATTGGCCGGCCTATACGAAGGCCATGCACGGCAATTGTCTGAAGCCTCAGAGGGCGCACGCGACAAACTGGAGCAAATGGGAAAATCATTGGCCGCCCAGGCCGAGATCTTATCCACTATCACCGATCAATCGGTCGGCCGCCAGCAGCAGCTGAACGTCACCCTGGGCCAACGCGTCGAGCAATTGGCAACACTCGGCAAAGAAAGCCAGCAGCAGCTTTCAACCCTCAACGCCTCGTCGCAGAACCTTGCTGAATTCTTACGAACGACAACATCGGAAAGCACACGTCAGGCGAAGGAGACGATCCAGCTCTTCCGCGATGGTGCCGAGGCTCTATCGCAGGTAACGAGTAAGGCCGCGCAGCAAGTGAGCGGTGTCAAGGCTGCGGTCGTCGAACAGATCACGGAACTTACCGATATCTCGGCCAGGGTTCACAACATGGCCGAACAGGTACGTGCTCAGCTGCGCATCCAGGCGAAAGAATTTTCCGATGCGGCACTGGCTGCCAAAGCCTCGGCAGAAGGTGCTCGCGGCGACGCGCAACAGGCCTCGGAAATCCTCAACCAACAAGTGGAATCATTGGCGCAGGCCGCCGCGCGCATGAACCAACATCTCTCCGGCCTCGGCACTGATATCGACAAACGCATTGAATCGATGAGCCGTGCTGCGGAAAATGCCCTCGGCCGCGTTGGCGCGATCGGACAAAATTTCGAACGGCAGGCCGACGGTTTCGGCCGCGCCCTCGATCTTGCGCAATCTAAGGCAGCCGAGCTTGGCGAGGCTTTCCGTACCCAGAGCCTGGACCTCGCCAAGACCTCGCAGATCGCGCTGGAGCGAATCGACCGGCTGCGTGAAGCGCAGAATTATTCGAGCCGCGACAGCTTTTTGCGCGCGGCCGCGGCTATGATCGAAGAACTCAATAGCCTGGCGCTCGACATTCACAGCCTCCTCGATAGTGAGGTGCCGGAGGAGATCTGGAAGCGCTTCCGCGAAGGTGATCGTTCGATCTTCGCGCGGCGCCTGTTTCGCAACAAAGATTCTTACGTCATCCCAGCGATCGAGCAACGCTACAGCCGCGACGAACGGTTCCACGATATCGTCGACCGCTACATGCGGAAATTCGAGGATCTGTTGTCGCAATCGGCCAAGGCCGAGCCCGAAGCGGTGCTGAATGCCGCCATCATCACCGCCGATGTCGGCAAGCTTTACCTGGTGATGGCCAAGAGCCTCGGCCGCAGCCTGGAGAACTGACCGCCCTAGATGCCGCCAGGCTTGACCATCGGACCGAATTAAGCAAAGAGCAGATACCTCAATGGCAGAGAATTTTATCACCCATATCGATAATACCCTTACGGGTATTCGTGCCGATGGCTTCTGGAAGGCGGAGCGAGTGATCGCTACCGCTCAGAAGGCCAATATCGCTCTTGCCGATGGCAAGACCGTGCTCAATTTCTGCGCCAACAATTATCTGGGCCTGGCCGACGATGCGCGGCTCATCGCCACTGCGAAGACGGCCCTCGACGCGCATGGCTTCGGCATGGCCTCGGTCCGCTTCATCTGCGGAACGCAGGACATCCACAAGCAACTGGAGGTCGATATCGCCCGTTTTCTCGGCACCGAAGATGCGATTCTCTATTCTTCCTGTTTTGATGCCAATGGTGGCCTGTTTGAGACGTTGCTTGCTGAGGAAGATGCTATTATTTCGGACACACTCAACCATGCGTCGATCATCGACGGCGTTCGACTCTCGAAGGCCAAACGCTTTCGCTATGCCAACAATGATCTCAGTGACCTTGAGGCGAAGCTGAAAGAGGCCGATGCGGCTGGAGCACGCTTTAAGCTCATTGCCACAGATGGCGTCTTTTCCATGGACGGTATCATTGCCGATCTCAAAGGCATCACCGATCTTGCCGCACGTTACCATGCACTGGTTATGGTAGATGACAGTCATGCCGTCGGTTTCGTCGGCGATGGTGGGCGTGGTTCGGCGGAATATCGCGGTGTGCAAGGGAAGATCGACCTCTTCACGGGCACCTTTGGCAAGGCCCTTGGCGGCGCATCCGGCGGCTATATTGCCGGAAAGAAGGGCCCAATCGATCTTCTGCGCCAGCGCTCGCGGCCCTACCTTTTTTCTAATTCTCTAATGCCGGCGATCGTTGGCGCGACCAGTGCCTGTCTTGGTCTGATCGCGTCGAGCGAGGGTCGCGCATTGCGCCTGCGCCTGGCTGAAAATGGTCGGCATTTCCGCAAGGAGATGAGCGCCCTCGGCTTCAAGCTGGTGCCGGGTGAGCATCCGATCATCCCCGTCATGCTCGGCGATGCCAAGCTTGCAACCGCCATGGCCGATGCCCTGCTAAAAGAAGGAATCTACGTGATCGGCTTTTCCTATCCCGTTGTACCAAAAGGCCAGGCCCGCATTCGCACGCAGATGTCGGCTGCCCATACGCGCGAAGATATCGACCGCGCCGTTGCCGCCTTTGGCAAGATCGGCAGGGCGTTGGGCGCAATCTAGCGCCCGTCGGCTGACGAAAGCGGATTGTTATGCGTATTTAAGGAGTTTGGATGATGAAGGCCCTGGTGAAAGAGCAAGCCGGTCCCGGCCTCACGCTGATGGATGTGCCTCAGCCTGATATCGGGCATAACGATGTTCTCATTCGCATAAAAAAGACGGCGATCTGCGGCACCGACATCCATATCTGGAAATGGGATGATTGGGCGGCAAAAACCGTGCCTATCGGCATGCATGTCGGCCACGAATATGTCGGCGAGATCGTCGCTATGGGTGCGGAAGTACGCGGCTTCTCTCTCGGCGACCGCGTGTCCGGGGAGGGTCATGTGACCTGCGGCTATTGCCGCAATTGTCGTGCTGGGCGGCGCCATCTTTGCCGCAACACGTTCGGGATCGGGGTCAATCGACCTGGGGCCTTTGCGGAATTCCTCGCACTGCCAGCGGTCAACGCTTTTAAGATCGCCGATAGTATCAGCGATGATCTTGCGTCCATCTTCGATCCTTACGGCAATGCGACGCATACCGCGCTTTCCTTCAATCTCGTTGGCGAGGATGTGCTTATCACAGGCGCTGGGCCGATCGGCATCATGGCGGTGGCCATCGCCAAGCATGTCGGTGCACGCCATGTGGTGATCACGGATGTCAATGATTATCGGCTGGGCCTGGCGCAGAAGATGGGCGCCACCCGCGCCGTCAATGTCGCCAGCGAAAAACTTCACCTCGTGATGGCCGAGCTTGGCATGATCGAAGGCTTCGATGTCGGACTCGAGATGTCAGGTGTGCCTTCCGCCTTCAACACCCTGCTGGAGGTCATGAATCACGGTGGTAAGGTGGCGTTGCTCGGCATTCCACCCAGCGACACGGTGATCGACTGGAACAATGTTATTTTCAAGGGACTCGAGATCAAAGGGATCTATGGCCGCGAAATGTTCGAGACGTGGTACAAGATGGTGGCGATGCTTCAATCCGGTCTCGACCTCAGCCCCATCCTGACGCATCAATTCGCGCTCAAGGATTATGTCGAAGGTTTCCAGACCATGTTATCGGGCCAGTCGGGTAAAGTGATCCTCAACTGGTCATAAAAAAAGACCCGCCACAAAAAATGGGGCGGGTCAGGGGTTTGGTTGGCAACAAGGGCACTCAGGGTTACATCTCGCTATATCAATGCGTGACCTTACTCTTTGGTTCCTTGGTATCTTTCTTTGGAATGGCGACGCCGGAAACCTTACCGTTAGACGCTGCGGTGGCGACATTTTCGGGATTGGTTTCAACGCCCAAATGCTTGATTGCCTCTCGCACCACGCGCAAGCGCTCGCTGGTGGCTGACGAACCCGGACCGGTCATATTTTCTTCTGCGGCAACAAGAAGAAGGCCCAGATCGTAATCCCATTGCTGCAGAAGCTTTAGCTTCTGCGGGCGGCTAAGATCGTCATCGGCCAGCAGTTTCGCCGGACTGCCGTAAACTTTTGCGACATCTTGCATGGCTATATCAAATTGCTCTTGCGGCGTCATTTCGTCCTCCATGACCCTGAAAGTTTGGGCATTCAACTCGCGAAAACTCGGAGAAAAATAAACAGACCGCGCGGTAAGTTCCCCTCAATGAAAGAGGAACCAAATAACGATAAGCACGGGAATTGGCACGCCAAGCAACCACAGAAGGCCATACCGCATAATTTTTCTCCGTCTTTGGTGATGCAATACCGTAATTCCAGCGGCTATCGGACATTTTACCCCAGTTGCTGGTTCGGAGATTCAACTGAGAATCCCCGTTTCGGTTCCCGACGGTGAAAGGCGTTTTAACCTGCTTTCAGAATGCGGGCGGCGAAGAAACCATCCAGACCGCCTTGGTCCGAGATGTGACTGGGTAGCGAGCGGAAATCCCCCGCCGGAGAAATAAGTTCAAAGAGCCCGCCTACTTCTTCCGTGTGCAAACGGTCGCGTTTCAGATGGGGATAGCGAGCGAGCAGTGCTTCGACGCGGTCGGGACCTTCTTCTGGCTGCAACGAGCAGGTGCAGAAAATAAGCGTACCGCCCGGCGCCAGCAGCGAGACCGCCTTATCGAGCAGACGGTCTTGCGTTGCGGTGAGTTTGCCTAGATCGCGCGGGTCCTTTAGCCAGGCTACATCTGGATGACGACGGATGGTGCCCGTTGCGGAACAGGGTGCATCGAGCAGCACCGCATCGAAATCTCGGCCGCGATCCCAGAGCGCCGCATCCGCGACTTCCAATTCAGCATGAAGTCGCAGGCGTTCGAGATTCTCCTTCACGCGCGCGAGGCGCGGGCGCGATCGATCCAGTGCGGTCACCTGGGCGCCGGCCGCTGCAAGCTGCGCTGTCTTGCCACCGGGTGCCGCGCACAAATCGATGACTCGCTTCCCGGCCACATTGCCAAGTAGGCGCGCTGGTATCTGTGCCGCGAAATCCTGCACCCACCAGGCACCATCGGCATAGCCGGGCAGATCCTCGACGCGCTGATGCAGACGCTCGCCACCTTCTGGGGCAACCGGGCGCCGCACCGTGCCCGCAAGTGTCATGACGCGAGCATGAAGCTGGCTTGCCCAATATTCAGCCTCGGCCGGGCGACGGCAGCAGAAATCGAGCGGCGGTTCATAGAGATGAGCGGTTGCGATTTGGGTCGCCTTAGCAACACCATAGGCTTTCACCCAGCTCTGCCACAACCAATCGGGTAAGCTTACGGCGCCAGCGGGTGCCGACGCGAGAAAGGCCTGAGGATCGCGCGCGATGCGGCGAAGAACGGCATTGATGAGGCCCTTAAAGCCCGTCTCACCGCGATCGCCAGCGAGCGTCACCATCGTGTCGACGGCGGCATGGGGTGCCGTGGCAAGGAACATGATCTGTGCCGCGCCTAAGCGCAGGATGTTGCGCACAACAAGAGCTCGCGCGGGCAGTGGCTTTTCCAAGCATTGGCCCAACGCATGGTCGATCTGACCCATATGTCGCAACGTGGTGGCGACCAGCGCCCGCACGAACTGACGGTCGCGGGTCGCTAGCTTTTCAAGTTCAGCATGTTCAGAGAGGGCTTCATCCAGCGGCTTCCTGCGCCGGAAGACAGCAT
>CAYOYT010000057.1:0-10039 GCA_964408245.1 uncultured Dongia sp.
GTGCGGTGCCGTCGTTTTTCGTGGCGACGAAAATGATGTTTTGAGCCGCTATCTGGGTGCAGCCCGCGCGGTCGATGCCAATGTCGTTCTACGCGTTACAAGCGATTGTCCGCTGATCGACCCCACCTTGTGCGCAAGCGTGATCTCGGCACGAGCGCTGAATGATGCTGACTATGTCTCGAATAACATGCCGCGCCTGTTCCCGCATGGTCTGGATTGCGAGGCCTTCACGCGCAAGGCCCTTGAAGCTGCCGCTCGTGATGCAATCGAGAGCTACGACCGCGAACATGTAACACCATGGCTGCGCCGCCGCCCTGACATGCGCCGTATCAATGTGCTCGGACCTGGTTGGCCGGCTAATCAACAGCGCTGGACCCTCGACTATCCGGAAGACTTGACGTTCTTCAAGCGACTTTTTGCCGAAATGGCGACCGATTACGTGCCGTCCTGGCAAGAAACTCTGTCGCTAATCAACCAAATCCCAGAGCTCGACATCGCGAATGCCCGGCACCGTGTACACTCGGCCATGGCCAACGATCCAGCAGCCGGGGTCGTCGTTTTTCGTTCTATTGCGAATGAACGCGTTGGCACCGGTCATGTAATGCGGTGCCAGACCTTGCAGACCAGGCTGGAAGCGCTGGGTTGGCGTTGCTACTGGGCGGCGACAAAGGAAAGCTTCGACTTCTTAGGCAACGACATTCCCCAACCCGTCCGGATAGAGCTGCACGGCGACAATCCCGTTGCCGACGCGGAGACGCTCAAGGCCACGATTGGCCATTGCCACGTTCTTATTGTCGACGATTATGCCGTCGATAAAGCATTTGCGACGGCTATGCGGCAGTCTTGCAGTAAGATCATCTACTTCGACGATCTTGCCGACAGAAAGATCGATGCTGACCTCATCATTAACCCAACGCCCGGAAATTGGAGCGTAAAGTACGCGGCGCTAAATGCTAGCCCAGCGCATTTGTTGCAAGGACCGGAATTTGCTCTTCTGCGCCAGCAGTTTCATGCGCGTCGCGGCACTAAGCTCACGTCGCTGCAAAATGACAGCAACAAACCGGTTCGACGCGTGCTCATCGGCTTTGGTGGTGTCGACCCGCTTAATGGGACCGGGCTGGCTCTCGATCTGCTGATGAATGAGCTGGACATCAGCATCGACGTTGTGCTCGGACGTCGGGCACCATATCTCAAGGCAGTTCGCGAGCGGATTATTCAGATGGGATCGCGTGTCCGTTTGTGGACTGACGTTGCCGACATGGCCGCGTTGATGATCCAAGCGGATATCGTCATCGGCGCACCCGGCACATCGACTTGGGAACGGGGTTGTCTCGGCCTCCCGTCCATTCTTGTCGGCATTGCGGAGAACCAGCGAGAAAATGCCACGATCGTTGAGAAAAGTGGTGCCGGCCTTGTCGCCGGCTTTCTAACAACGGAATCGCGTGACACCGTCGCCACCAGGCTAGCGCAATACTTCATGACCTTGAAAAACTCTCCTACAGCGCGCAAGAAGATGGCGCTTGCGGCGACCGAGATGTGCGATGGGCGTGGCGGACAGCGGATCGTTGTTGCCCTGCTTCCAGAGACAGAGCTGCCCAACGGGCGCAAGCTGCATCTGCGCATGATCGAAACGCGTGACGAAGCTCTTCTCTTGGATTGGCAGCACGAACCGGAGACGCGGCGTTACGCGCTCAATCCCACTATTCCATCTGCGGAAGAGCATCACAATTGGCTGATGGACCGCGTGGCCTCGGTTGCAGACTGGTTCCTTATTGCCGAGGTCGAGGGCAAGCCCGCGGGCTATGTACGCCTAGACTGGATCGGCGAAGATAATGGTCGGCCGGAATATCTCATTTCGATCGCCACCGCCCGCTCACACCACCGGCAAGGGATCGCCGCCGCTTTGCTCGGCGCCGTGCGACATTTGGCGCCAGGGGCACATTTTTATGCCAAAATTCTTCCCGATAACCTAGCTTCACTCTCATTGTTTATCAGCGCGAATTATAGCTTGGCCGCGGATGGATATTTCCACTCCCTTCCCGTCCAGCGCAAGGAGGCCTAATGCAGCGCGTTACCATCGCCGGACGGGAGATCGGCCGCGACCGGCCGCCCTACGTCATCGCCGAATTGTCCGCCAATCATAACGGCAGCCTCGATCGGGCGAAGGAAATTCTGCGCGCCGCTAAGAAAGCTGGCGCCGATGCCTTGAAGCTACAGAGCTATCGCGCTGACACGATCACCATCGACCATGACGGGCCAGATTTTCGCGTCAAGGGCGGCCTGTGGGATGGGGCGCGCCTCTTCGACCTTTACAAGAAAGCGGCTATGCCCTGGGAATGGCACGAGCCGCTGTTCGCCCTAGGTCGCGAATTGGGTATTGCCGTCTTCAGCTCACCCTTCGACCACACGGCTGTGGACATGCTGGAGCAACTGGGGGCTCCCGCCTACAAGATCGCGTCGCTGGAGCTTTGCGATATCCCACTGATCCAGTACGTGGCGCGTACAGGTAAGCCGATGATCATGTCGACTGGCGCCTCAGAGTTAGGCGAGATCGCTGAGGCGGTTGCCGCCGCCACGCAGGCAGGGTGCAAGGAACTCATTCTCCTCAAATGCACAAGCGGCTATCCAGCACCACCAGCAGAAAGCTATTTGCGAACCATTCCACATCTCACCGAGATGTTCGATTGCGTGGTCGGCCTTTCAGATCACACGATGGGTACTGCCGTACCCGTCGCAGCGACGGCAACGGGATCCGCTTTGATCGAGAAACATTTCACGCTGGCCCGCTCTGATGGCGGCGTCGATTCAGCTTTCAGCTTGGAGCCCGCCGAACTCCAACAGATGATCGAAGACATCAATACCGCCTGGGCCGCCATGGGATCCGTGCATTACGGGCCAACCGCGTCTGAGGCGGGCATACGTCCCTTGCGACGTTCACTGTATATCGTGAAGGATGTGAAGGCCGGCGATGTGATCGGCGCGGAAAATGTCCGCTCGATCCGCCCCGGTAAAGGTCTGGCACCCAAATACTTACCCGACGTGATCGGGCGTCGCGCAGCGCGTGATCTGAAGCGTGGCAGCGCCGTCGATTGGACCATGTTCGCCGCGACCTGAGTTGGCATCGACTCATAAATAATGGCGCTCATTATCTAAATGGTTACGCCGTTTCCTTATCTATGACAGGTCCCGTTAGCGGGGCGTATAATCCATCGACGCAGCCCAAAAACGCTCCAGACGACGCAACGTCAGATTAACCCCGTCGAGCTCGCCTTCCTTGAAGGTTTCACTGTTGAGGGCATTGAGGTGCTTGTCATACATCTCGTGCATCTTCTGTACCACGGCGAGCGCTTTATCTGACAACTTCACATGTACCGCGCGCCGATCGTGGGGCGAACGCTCCTGAATAAGATAGCCGTTCTCGACCATCTTCTTGACGTTGTATGAAACGTTCGAGCCGAGATAATAACCGCGATTTGTCAGCTCGCCCACAGACAGAACGTCACTGCCGATATTGAACAGGATCATGGCCTGAACGTTGTTGAGATCCCGAATACCCTGCCGATCAAGATCTGCCTTGATCACTTCCAGGCACTCGCGATGCAACCGTTCAACTAGCGCGATCGTGTCCAAATAAGCTTTTTTCACGCTAATCCCCACTAGGGCAATGCGCCATGCAATGGCTGCGAGTCAGTTTCAAGCTAGCGCTTCATCGTAAAACAATGGTTAATCTGGTGAAGGTTCGGTTATTTCCAATAGGTACATTTTTGCATTAGACCGAACGTTGGGGCGGACCAGGAGCCCATTAATGCGTCAGCGGGGCCCAGTCTTTAATGCCCGGCATGGGATCGAAATGAGCGGCGACGCCCGCAGTTGACACCCCGGCTAGATGCTCCGGTTGCCATTTAGGCGTCTCATCCCTGTCGATCAGCAGCACCCGCACCCCTTCGAAGAAATCCGGCGCTGCCATAAAATGCTGCACCAGGCGAAAATCTATCTTTAGTACCTCGGCAAGGTCCTGCCCGCGCGCTCTGGCCATATGAGCAAATGTCACGCGCAGGCTGGTGGGTGAGTAACTCTTGAGAACTTTCATGGTCTCGACCGCCCAAATATCTCGGCGGGCACCGAGGACCGTGACAATCTCATCGAGCGTGTTGAGACTGAAGACCGCTTCGATATTCGGCAGCATTTGCTCAATTCCGGCGGCGTCCGAGGCAAGATGAAGCTCATCCAACTTGTCGATCCCGATCTCGTTCACGCGACCACTGCCCACAAAGTATTTCGCAAGGCCCACACGAATGACTCCAGGACCACGCAAGGCGAGACCGGTCAAGGCCAGCGCCTGAGCAACAGCCGGCGATGCGCGATTGAGGAAACGCCCAGCCCCTACGTCGGGAAACAGCCCAATGCGGCATTCCGGCATTGCAAATACAGTTTTGTGCGTGACAACGGGGTGCGAACAGTTGAGCGCAATCCCGGCTCCGCCACCCATAGCGATGCCGTCCATCACCGCAATGATCGGTTTCTGGTAGATTGCGAGGCGATGATTGAGCGTATATTCGTGGCGATAGAAATTCTCGAGCAAGCCCATATCGCCGCGCAGCTTCGCCTCGCGCAATGCTTTCACGTCACCACCAACGCAGAAAGCTTTGCCGCCAACACCCGTGACGATCACAGCCTTGATGTCAGCACGCACTTCCCAAGCGGCCAGTTGCGTTATCATGGCATCGATCATCTCAAGCGTCAGCGCATTGTGGACCTGAGGCCGGTTTAGCACG
The DNA here is from genome assembly GCA_964408245.1 of uncultured Dongia sp. Lineage (GTDB taxonomy): Bacteria > Pseudomonadota > Alphaproteobacteria > Dongiales > Dongiaceae > Dongia. The sequence continues at coordinate 4,776 of CAYOYT010000057.1, forward strand.
ATGCGGCCATGGCCATTCTCGATAGAAAAGAGGACGTCTTGGAATGCACTCATTCTTCATTGCTGCTTAGGGTTGATCGAGCGGGTTTCATCCGTCATGCCGCGAGCCGCGTCAAGCCAGCTTGACACTAAGGGCCAACTGGGCCACTCTCAGGCTGCGCAGATTTGAAGCTCAGCTTGCGGGCGCGTTATAAATGCAGCTAAAGACTGATTTCTTGTAAGAAATCCCGATTTAGCTGCCCGCCCGTCGATGACGCGGCGGGTTTGTCGTTTCTGGCCTGGTCCACCGCTGACGGACTCGCGGAATTTGAGGGGCAGCTTGCACCGCGTCACCAAAAGCTAAAGCGCTTTGATGCCATGGCCCCAGGCGATAAAAACTCTGTCTTGGAGGGCTATTGCGATGACGACTGATACCGACACAACTATATCACGTCTGCAGGACGAAATCCGGCATGACCCTGCGCGGGCTCAGATCACCCTGAAGGCCCGCGCCGGCATGACCACAGAAACAGCGCGGCGTGAAGTCGATCATGTTCAGCATGTACTCGAGGCACTTGCCGGCAGTCTCGCCGCCACTTACCGCCGCTTTGCTGCCGCCCTCGACATTCCGCTTGCGGATGTCGAAATCCGGGTTGAAGCCGGCCTCGATCTCAATGGCCTGGCCGCGGCACTCGAGGGAGTCCGCGCCGGGCCGGGCAGCCTACGTGTCGAAGCAAAGCTCGTCAGCCCGGCAGATATTTATGCGTTAGAGCGCCTGCGTATTACCGTGGAGAGGCACGATCCGGTTCTGGACTTGCTACGCCTAGCGACACCAACGCGACTTGAGATCTCCATCCACCTACGTGACAATAACTCACTCGCCGCCTGACATAGCAAACACTAGCTATGGCGAGCGCGGCGAAAACCGCGCTGTAACGCCAGAATGATCGAAAAGTGGTCGGTTCTAGCCAGGGCCGGCCCCTTTTTCATGCACGATGCGACGCTTGTGCCAGTTGCACCCCCGGGCGGTCCGTTGTATCCGACGGATAACCTTACTGAGATAGGGCCGCCAAGATGACCGAACATAGCCGCGACAGCCACAGCAAGCGCCAGCCTTTCGGGCAGTTTCCCCGCATCCGCCTGCGCCGGAACCGACAAGAGGGATGGTCGCGTCGGCTCGTGTCCGAAAACACGCTCAGCGTCAACGATCTCATTTGGCCAGTCTTCGTGAAGGAAGGTGGCGCGGCCAGGGAGGCAGTCTCCTCTATGCCAGGTGTCGATCGGCTGACGATTCCCGCTCTCCTCAAAGCTGCAGAAAAGGCGGCTAAACTCGGCATTCCCGCCCTGGCCCTCTTTCCGGTGGTTCCTCGTGAAAAGAAATCAGCTGGCGCCGAAGAAGCCTATCGCGCCGACAATCTGTGCAACCGCGCGGTGAAAGCGCTGAAAAAGGCTGTGCCGGAAATCGGCATCATCTGCGACGTGGCGCTTGATCCCTATACCAATCACGGCCACGACGGCCTGATGAAAAACGGCGTCATTCTCAATGACGACACGATCGATGTACTGATCCGGCAAGCCCTTGCGCAGGCTGAAGTAGGTGTCGATATCGCAGCACCTTCCGACATGATGGACGGGCGTATTGGCCGTGTGCGCGATGCACTGGATGCCGCGGGCTTCGAACGGGTAAAGCTCATGTCATATGCGGCGAAATATGCGAGCGGTTTCTATGGCCCTTTTCGTGACGCGGTCGGCTCGAAATCGGCACTCGGCAAGGGCGACAAACGCACTTATCAAATGGACAGCGCCAATGGCGATGAGGCCCTGCGCGAATGCGCGCTCGACGTCGCAGAAGGCGCCGATATGTTGATGGTGAAACCGGGTCTTCCTTATCTCGATATCGTCTGGCGTGTGAAGGAAGCTTTCAAGCTGCCGACCTTTGCCTATCAAGTCTCCGGCGAATACGCGATGATCAAAGCGGCGGCTCAAAATGGCTGGCTCGACGGCGACCGCGTTATGATGGAAAGCTTGCTTTGCTTCAAGCGCGCTGGCGCGGACGGCATCCTCACCTACTTCGCCGTGGAAGTGGCGGAGACGTTAGCAAAGGCAAAATAGGTTTTGCCAAGGCAAAGGTTCAACCTTCGGCAGGATCCTCAATTCGCCGTCAGCCATTCCTTGACCAGGCCTATCTGATCCATCGCCATCAGCGCCGGTGCATGCCCAACGCACTGCCAAGTTACCAGCTTGGCATGCGGACCGCGTTTCGTCATTTCAGCAGCGATTTCCGGCAGCAGCAGATCAGAATCAGCACCGCGCAGCAATAAAGTCGGGATCGCGATACGATCCCAAAGTGGCCATAAATCCCAATCCTGCACAGCTGCTTTTACATTCCTGGCGATAGCGGGATCGTAAGCCAAGCCAAAGGTTCCGTCCGATCGCCGCCGATAGCCGTGCAGGACAAGATGATCCCATTGCGCATCGGTGAGCTGACCGAAAGGTGCTAGAATCTTGCGCAAATGCGTTTCGACTCCCGCCAACGACGAGAAGCCGCTATCGAGCCCAACATAATCGGCAATGCGCTGTAGCGCCGCTTTGGGCACGAAAGGGCCGACATCATTCATCACCAGCCGCCGGATCGGCGTTCCTGGCTGCGCCGCCAGGATCATGCCGATAAGGCCGCCCATCGAGGTCCCGACCCACTCCAGCTCGCTGATATTCAGGCGAGCAATTAGCGCGTTCATGTCGGCACAATATTGCGGGTAACCATAATGCGCCGGATCGCGCAGCCAGTCACTGCGTCCGCGTCCCACGATATCCGGGCATATGACACGAGCATCTTCAACCAAAACCGATGCCAGAGCGTCGAAATCTCGCCCGTTACGAGTAAGGCCGTGACAGCAGACAATGGTGCGAGGTGCCTTTGAATCGCCCCATTCCGTATAGGATACGCGATGGAAGCCTGCCGGGCTGAGACCGTGGAAAGATCTCTCGCGCATCTCCATCAGCGTACGGATCCAATCGGTTGATCGTGAACGATGACCAGCGTTTCCGGGGTAAAGCCGTTGAAATGTGTGGCGAGTGCATTGGAATAGGCCCCGACGCGGTCGATCTCGATCCAATCTCCTTCGTCGATATCGGACGGCAGTGAGAAGGTCGACGGCATGACGTCGAGGGAATCGCAGGTCGGCCCGTTGAGGATAAAATCTTTCGACGCGCCGGTCAGCGGGCCACTCAATCTATGCGCCCGCGCGGGTAGTTTGACGCCAGCATCGACCGTTTCAGACAATGAGCCATAGACGCCGTCATTGATGTAGAGTTGGTCGTCCTTGCGGAGCTGCACTTGCGTTACTACCGAGACGGCATGCGCCACGAGCGCGCGACCCGGCTCGCACATCAGCACGCAATCCCGACGTAGTTTCAGCTTTTTAACACCCTCTTCAATCTCATGGATAAAATCTTCAAAGGGCGGCATGTTCGTGCCGAGATACTCTGCCGGAAAGCCGCCGCCAACATCGAGACCGACAATGTCTACTTTGGCCTTCTCCAGAACTTTGCCGACAATCTGCAGCGCTTCGCCATAAGCGCCGGGCACGAGACATTGCGATCCCACATGAAAAGCAAGGCCTACGCGGCAGCCACGCGAAGCGGCGTCGCGTAGCATGGCAGCAGCGTCATCGATATCAGCTCCGAACTTGGAGGCGAGATGATAGAAAGCTCCATCGACAGGCGGTGTCTTCAGACGCACGTAGATGGTGATACCTTCGGCGCTGCCAAGCTCTTGAAGGATTTTGTTAAGCTCACTCTGATGATCAATGACATATGTATCGATTTCATAGACCTTGGCCGCCGTGCCAATGACGGCGCGCCCCTTCACCGGATGCATAAAATAGCACGCAGCTTCGCGGAAGCTTTCGCGCACTTGGGCGATCTCCGGCAGAGAGGCCGTATCGAAATGCCGAATGCCAGCTTTGTGCAGGAACCGCAGCACGTCGGGATGTGGATTACATTTCACGGCGTAAAGAACGCGGCCGGGAAACTGTTCTAGGAAGCGGGCGGCCGCCTGGTTAATAATGTCCGGTCGCAGGCAATAAACCGGATAGCTTGGCTTCAGCGCTTCGATCATGTTGCGCACGCTGTCGAATTCTTTGGCCATACTTCGCTCCCAGAGCTGAAACGCTACGCTTTTTCTGGCTTCTAGCCCATAGCCTTCCTGTTGTCACCCGCCCGTGGGATCAGCTATCTAAATCTCCAACGAACAAGTCATATTAGCAGCAGCTGGGAAGAACAGGGGAAAGCAGTCATGGCGCAGTTGGGCGCAGACACCGCGGATGCTCGTGGTCCGCTGGCCGGTATTGTGGTTGTGGATCTCACGCGCGTGCTTGCAGGCCCCTTCTGCACCATGCTGCTGGCCGATCTCGGCGCCAGAGTTATTAAGGTCGAGAATCCCAAGGGAGGTGACGATTCTCGTGCTTACGGTCCCTTTATCAATGGCAAGTCCGGCTATTTCATCGCCCAGAATCGCGGCAAGGAATCAATCGCGCTCGATCTCAAGAATGCCAATGATCAGATGATCCTACACCGGTTGCTGAGGCGTGCCGACATACTGATCGAGAATTTCCGCCCCGGCACCATGGCGCGGCTCGGTTTCGGTCCGGAGGAACTGAAGAAACGCTATCCACAGCTCATCTTTGCCTCGACCTCCGGCTTCGGTCAGACCGGCCCTTACGCCGATCGCCCGGCCTATGACATCATCGCGCAGGCGATGGGCGGTATCATGAGCACACTGGCCATGAAGGTAGTGAACCCACGCGTGTCGGTGCGTCGATCGGCGATTTGGGCGCTGGTCTCTTTACCGCCCTCGGCATTGTTTCGGCGCTTCATCATCGCAACGGTGCTGGACAAGGTATCACCGTAGATGTCGCAATGTTGGATAGCCAGGTGGCGTTACTGGAAAATGCCATCGCTCGCTATTATTCGACAGGTAAAGCACCGAAACCCCTCGGTGCTCGCCATCCGTCGATTGCTCCCTTCGAAGCTTATCGTACCCAAGACAGCCATGTCGTGATTGCTTGCGGTAATGATTCATTGTTTCGCACTTTCTGCGGCGTCATCGAGCAACCCGCGCTTCCGGACGACCCACGCTTCTGCACCAACGCCAAACGGTCGGAGAATGTGTTGGCCCTGAAGGACTTGCTCGATGGCGTGCTTATCCGCCATCCATCGGAACACTGGCTAGATCTCTTCAATCGCAAAGGCATCCCCTCCGCACCGATTAATGATGTGGCGCAG
>CAYOYT010000058.1:0-3364 GCA_964408245.1 uncultured Dongia sp.
GCACTCGCCTCGCTCAAAGCCGCCTTCTTGCAGCTGTTGCCCATCCCACCACTCACTGTCGATCAGGTGCGCATGCTCAAGCGCGACAATGTGCTGACGCCGAGCGCGCTGGGCCTGCAAGAACTTGGCATTGTACCGACGACGCTGGAATCGGTGCTGCCAACTTATCTCGATCAATACCGGCCGCTGGGCTATTACAATCGCGCCTGATGATCAGGTGAACCACCGATCCTAATATCTGACGGATCTGGTCGACAACCAAATGAAGCGATGAGAGAGCGAGCCTAGTCGTTCCCTACCCACTCTCTAACTTTCCCCCTCAAGGGATAAGAGAAATGGGGCGAGGTCGTTGCAAAGATCTCGCTGCTATCTCCCCCCCTTGAGGGGAGGTCGGGGAGGAGGGAGGATGCGTTAAGAGCAGAAACTCTGCCAGCCACCGCCATAGATCGCCCATAGCAGCACGCAGCCTAAAACAACTCGATAGATGACGAAGGGCGCGAAACTGGCACGACGCAGCCAGTACATCATGAAGGTGATGGCAAAGAAGCCGGCAATGGCGGAGAAACTTGCCATCATCAACGCGCGCTCCATTTCGGCAAAATTGCCGGCGCGCACCAGCTCGATCCCTTTGTAGAGACCAGCCGCGGCAATGGTGGGGATGGAGAGCAAGAAAGAGAAACGCGCGGCTTCTTTGCGCTCATAACCCATGAGGCGCGCCATGGTCATGGTGATCCCCGACCGACTGGTGCCTGGCACGAAAGCAAGACATTGGAAGAAGCCGATGGCGAGAGCAGATTTTGTCGTCATGTGCTCGAGGCGCCGCACGGTAAGGCCCATGCGGTCGGCAACATAAAGTAGAATGCCGAAACCGATTAGGGTCACCGCAATGATGCGGTCGTCGCGCAACGCGTCGCCGGCCCATTTATCCAGTATGAAACCGATCGCGAGCGCGGGGACAGACGCCACCAGAAGCAACCAAACCATGCGCGCCCGGTTATCGCGCTTGCCACGCGCCAACTTTATAAGGCCGCCCGCCATGCTCCTGACGTCAGACCAGAAATAGATCAGGACCGCGACCAACGTGCCGACATGGGCCGCCACGTCCAGGGTAAGACCCTGGTCCGGCCAACAGAATAGCTTTGGCACCAGGATCAGATGGCCAGATGACGAGATGGGCAGGAATTCGGTAATGCCCTGTACCAGCGCCAGGACAAGAATATCGATATTAGGCACGCGGCAACATCCTTGACAGCGTTCGCGCCCAGGCGGCCGAGCCGATACTTAGGCGAGAGACTCAAGTGAATCAGTGTGTTGGCTTATAACATGGGGCTTTAGTACTGCCGATTGCTTAATTAGTCTCACAACGGTACTAATTTTTGATTATCTAGTCAGACCCTCTTTAAAAACTTCACGGTCAGTCAGGTCAGACGAAATATACGTCATTAATGTTGTCTTAATACGATTTTTCTCCGTTGTCGTCGCGCGCCCGGCTGATAAAGTGACGAGCGTTTCGGCGGTGCACAACACCGTTTCTGCTCAGGCGTAAGCACGGCAAAGCGAGGTTGTCATGGCGGAAAAACTGCTGAAATTCGTGTCGATCAGCCGGGCCATGCCGGAAAAGCGTCTGGCGGATCAACGTCGCACCGATTTCGATGAAATTTATGCCGACTTCGCCGCCCGCGTTGCGCTGGCACAAGCCAGCCGTTGTTCGCAATGCGGCGTTCCCTTCTGCCAAGTGCATTGCCCGCTCAATAACAACATCCCTGACTGGCTAAAGCTCACCGCCGAGGGACGCCTTGAAGAGGCCTATGAAATCTCTGCCGCCACCAACACCTTTCCCGAGATCTGCGGCCGCATCTGTCCGCAGGATCGCCTGTGCGAAGGCAATTGCGTGATCGAACAATCCGGCCACGGCACGGTGACGATCGGCGCCATCGAAAAGTACGTGACCGATACTGCTTTCGAGAGGGGCTGGGTGCAGACCGTGAGGCCGGTCCGTGAGCTTGACCAAAGCGTGGGTATCATCGGCGCCGGTCCGGCGGGTCTTGCCGCTGGCGACGCTTTGCGTCGGCGAGGTTATCAAGTCACGATCTATGATCGCCATGACCGTGTCGGTGGTCTGCTCATCTACGGCATTCCTAATTTCAAGCTCGACAAGCAGGTGGTGGCGCGGCGCGAAAAGCTGCTGCGCGATGGCGGTATCAAATTCCAACTCAACGTCGACATCGGTCGCGACGCCACTCTTGATGATCTGAGGGGGCGTCATGACGCCGTGCTGATCGCGACTGGCGTCTATAAGGCGCGCGATCTCGCGGCACCTGGCGCTGGAGCGCGCGGCATTGTGCCGGCCTTGCCATATCTCACCGCCGCAAACCGTGATGGTCTGGGTGATCATGTAGTAGAGATCGCCAACGGCGAACTCATTGCCAAAGGCAAGAGCGTCGTCGTCATCGGTGGCGGCGACACCGCGATGGATTGCCTGCGTACCGCGATCCGCCAAGGCGCCAAATCGGTGAAATGCCTCTATCGCCGCGACCGCGCCAACATGCCGGGCTCGCAGCGCGAAGTGCAGAACGCCGAGGAAGAAGGCGTTGAGTTTATCTGGCAATCGGCTCCTGCGGCTTTCATCGACGACGAGAACGGCAAGGTGATAGCCGTACGGGCAGAGCGACTTCATTTAGGCATGCCCGATGCCACTGGCCGGCAGATGCCGCGCATCATCAATGGATCGGCCTTCGACCTTGAAGCCGACCTCGTCGTGAAGGCCTTGGGCTTCGAGCCAGAGGATCTGCCCCAGTGCCTTCATGCGCCAGCCTTGTCGATCACCAAAACCAGTACCGTGCGCGTTAACGGACGTAATCTGTCGACCACCATCCCCGGTGTCTTTGCCGCCGGTGACATTGTGCGCGGGGCCTCGCTGGTTGTCTGGGCGATCCGCGATGGCCGAGATGCCGCAGCCGGCATTGACGCTTATCTCCTGGAAAATGCACGTAAGGCCGCGGCGGAGTAAGGCGAAAAGCATGTCGCAAGAAATCGAGCTCTTCCGCCGCAACGCCGCGCATCTGTCTAAGACAGGCATGTATGATCCCACCGATGAAGGCGATGCCTGCGGCGTCGGCATGATTGCCGCACTCGATGGCAAGCCGCGGCGTGAGATCGTGTTGATGGGCGTCGAGGCATTAAAATCCGTGTGGCACCGCGGCGCCGTCGATGCCGATGGTAAGACCGGTGACGGCGCTGGTATCCATGTGCAGATTCCGCACGCCTTCTTCGAAGATTTCATCCGCCGCGCCGGCCAGACGCTGCAGCCCGGCAAATTCGCCGTCGGGCAGATATTCTTGCCGCGCAACGACCTTGGCAAGCA
>CAYOYT010000058.1:3464-4901 GCA_964408245.1 uncultured Dongia sp.
ACCTGGTCGCTCGCCCAGCCCTTTCGCGTCATCGCTCATAACGGTGAGATCAATACGCTGAAAGGGAATGTGAACTGGATGAGTGCCCATGAGACCCGGCTTTATTCCAGCGTCTATGGCGACCGCATGGCGGATTTAATACCCGTCATTCAGGCTGGTGGATCGGATTCGGCGCAGCTCGACAACGTGTTTGAAATATTGACGACACATGAGCGGCCGCTGCCCATGGTGAAAAGCCTGCTCATCCCCGACGTCTGGGACGGGCGTGTCACCATGCCGCAGAATATCAAGGACATGTTCTCATACTGCAATTCGGTAATGGAGCCCTGGGACGGACCAGCCGCGATCTGTGGCTTTGCTGGGCATTGGGTGGTGGCGGGGCTCGATCGCAATGGTCTGCGGCCGTTACGCTATGCCATCACAGAAGACGGCATTTTGGTCGCTGGTTCGGAAACCGGGATGGTGCGCCTCGATGAAGCGCGCCTCAAGACCAAAGGTCGCTTGGGACCGGGGCAAATGCTAGCGCTCGATCTTTCCGAAGGCAGGCTTTACGAAAACAACGCGATCCTCGATAAATTGGCGGCTACCGCCGACTTCTCCGCCTGGGTCAAGCATATCATCGTCATCGACGATCTTATCAAGAAGACGCGCGGCGAACCGGCGATCTTCGAAAAGGATGTCTTGCGCCGCCGCCAGCTCGCCGCCGGTCTCACCATGGAAGACATGGAAGTGGTTCTCCAGCCCATGGTTGAGGAGGCGAAAGAAGCCGTTGGCTCCATGGGAGATGATACGCCGCTCGCGGTTCTGTCTGACCATTATCGCGGCTTGCATCAATTTTTTCGGCAGAATTTCAGCCAAGTCACCAATCCACCGATCGACTCGCTGCGCGAAAAGCGCGTGATGAGTCTGAAGACGCGCCTTGGTAATCTCGGCAACGTGCTCGATCAGGATGAGAGTCAATGCCGGTTGCTGCAGCTCGATTCACCGGTGCTCACCACGGCCGAGTTCCAGGCCATGCGGGCTTATATGGGTCAGAGCGCGGTGGAAATAGACTGCACCTTTGATGCGACCGGCCATGACAACGCGCTGCGCGAGGCGATCCAGCTCATCCGCCGCTTGGCTGAGGATACTGTGCGTGGTGGTGCCACACATCTCATCCTATCCGATGAGCATGCCAGTGCGACACGGGCAGCGATCCCCACCATTCTGGCGACGGGTGCGGTCCATGTGCATCTGCTGCGCCAGCAGCTGCGCACCTTTACCAGTCTCAATGTAAGATCGGGTGAGTGCCTGGACGTGCATCATTTCGCCGTCCTCATTGGCGTTGGCGCCACAACGGTCAATGCCTATGTGGCGGAAGCCGCCATCGAGGACCGGCGTCAACGTGGCCTTTTCGGCGGTCAGGGCGGCGACCTGATCGGTCAGCTGCGCCTTCTC
>CAYOYT010000058.1:4911-9942 GCA_964408245.1 uncultured Dongia sp.
CGATCTGCCGCTCGAGAATTGCCTCGACAATTATCGCCATGCCATCGATCAAGGCCTTTTGAAGGTCATGTCGAAGATGGGCATCTCGGTCATCTCGTCTTATCGTGGCGGTGCTAATTTCGAGGCATTGGGGCTCTCGCGGACATTGGTCGCTGAGTATTTTCCCTCTATGCCCAGCCGCATTTCCGGCATTGGCATGACCGGCATTCAGCATCGGATCGTCGATCTTCATCAGCGCGCCTGGAATGAGCAGGTCGTCGCCCTACCGGTCGGTGGCTTCTACAAGTTTCGCAAATCCGGTGAGACGCATGCCTGGGCGCCGGAGTTGATCCACACGCTGCAATCGGCGGTCGCTAGCGAATCCTACCAGACTTTCAAACGTTATTCGGAAGCGGTCGCCAAGCTGCCGCCAGTCGCCATCCGTGATCTCCTTGATTTCGTGCCAGACACAGCACCGATTTCGACAGACGATGTCGAGAGCATCACGGAGATCAGAAAGCGCTTCGTAACACCTGGCATGTCGCTGGGTGCGTTGGGGCCGGAAGCTCATGGGACGCTTAACATCGCCATGAACCGTATCGGCGCCAAGTCAGATTCTGGCGAAGGCGGCGAGGATCCTGTGCGCTTCCGGCCGCAGCCCAATGGCGATAACGCCAATTCCGCGATCAAGCAGATCGCCTCCGGCCGCTTTGGCGTTACGGCGGAATATCTGGTCAATTGCCGTGAGATCGAAATCAAGGTCGCGCAAGGCGCCAAGCCCGGTGAAGGCGGTCAGCTGCCGGCCTTTAAAGTGACGCTCGAGATCGCCAAGCTACGCCATGCCACACCCGGCGTTTCATTGATCTCGCCGCCACCGCATCACGACATCTATTCGATCGAGGATCTAGCGCAGCTCATTTACGATCTCAAACAAATCAATTCGGAGGCCAAGGTCTGCGTGAAGCTGGTGGCGCGGTCCGGCATCGGTACCATCGCAGCCGGTGTTGCCAAGGCAAAGGCCGACGTCATCTTGATTTCCGGTCATGTCGGCGGCACCGGCGCCTCGTCCCATACCAGCATTAAATATGCCGGCATTCCGTGGGAGATGGGCCTGGCCGAAGTGCATCAAGTGCTGACCCTCAACCGCCTGCGCCACCGCGTGAAGCTTCGGACAGATGGCGGCATCAAGACCGGCCGTGACGTCGTCATCGCCGCCATCCTCGGCGCGGAGGAATTCGGCATCGGCACGGCGTCACTCGTCGCCATGGGCTGCATTATGGTACGGCAATGTCATTCCAACACATGCCCTGTCGGCATCTGCAGCCAGGATCACAAGCTTCGCGAGAAATTTACCGGCACGCCAGAGAAGGTTGTCAATCTTTTCAGCTTCATCGCCGAAGAGACGCGCGAGATTCTAGCGCAGCTGGGGATTAAGACACTGAATGAGGTGATCGGCCGCACCGAACTTATCGAGCAAGTGAGCCGCGGTGCTGCCGATCTCGACGATCTCGATCTCAATCCGATCCTCAGCCAGGCCGACCCTGGCAATGAGGCGCGCTATTGCACGCTTGAGGGTCGCAATGAGGTGCCGGACACGCTGGATGCGAGTATGGTGATCGATGCTGCAGCGTTGTTCCAGGCCGGCGAGAAGATGCAGCTGCAGTATAATATCCGGAATACCTACCGCGCCATCGGCACACGCCTCTCATCGCATATCACCAAGCGTTTTGGCATGGCGGGACTAAAACCGAACCATCTCACGGTGCGCTTGCGTGGCAGTGCCGGCCAGTCACTCGGCGCATTCGCGGTGCAGGGATTGAAACTCGACGTCTTCGGCGATGCCAATGACTATGTTGGTAAGGGATTGTCGGGCGGGACGATCGTCGTGCGCCCCCTGCCTTCTTCGCCCCTCGAAAGTAACCGCAACACCATCATCGGCAACACCGTTCTTTACGGCGCCACCGCCGGCAAGCTTTTCGCCGCTGGCCAGGCAGGCGAGCGGTTCGCGGTTCGCAACTCCGGCGCCGATGTTGTCATCGAAGGCTGCGGCTCTAATGGTTGTGAATACATGACCGGCGGTACGGCTGTTATCTTAGGCTCCGTCGGCGACAATTTCGCTGCCGGCATGTCCGGTGGCATGGCCTTCGTCTATGACGAGGATGACCGCTTCTCGCTGCGTCTGAACGGTGACAGCGTCATCTCGCAGCGATTGGAAAGCGTGCATTGGGAACGCTGCCTGAAGACACTGATCGAGGAGCATGTCGCCGAAACGCAGTCGAAATGGGCTGGCCGGATCTTGAATGATTGGATGCAAGAACGGCAGCGTTTCTGGCAGATCGTGCCAGAGGAGATGCTGGATAAGCTCGACCAGCCCATAAGCGATCGAGCGGCGGAAACTCAATTGGCAAAATCGGCTACAAAGAAGAAATGAACCATAACCCATTATCTGTCTTGTGAGGCGGTGGATGGAGCGGCACCATATGGCATCCCGAGTCGCAGCATGGTGCCGGAATGGACCCGCAGGCGCCCAAAGTTCTCAAGAATCTCACCCTCAACACTGGGGCATTGCAGCGGCTGGCCGAACTGCATCGTAATTGGCGCTTAGGCCGGGTCAACGGCCAGCGCTTGATGCTGTCGGAATGCCATGTCGCCAACCTCGATCTCAGCCATATGGATTTCACCGACGCCTATATGACGCGGTGTAACTTCGAGCGCGCGATCTTGCGGGGGGCCTCATTCCGAGGCGCCATTCTGACCGGCTCGATCTTCGACGAGGCCGACATGACCGGCGCCAATTTCGAACGCGCCGACATGCGGGGCGCCGTCTTCCACGGCACCGACATGACCCGGGCGGCGCTGGGTGCTGCCGATCTGCGACAAGATTTCACTCAACACAGCGACAAGGATGTCAGTTGGGACGAAGCGCCGGCCTGTCGCTTCCGTGGCGCCAAGCTTGCCCAGACGGTCTTTAAGGACGCAAAGCTGGTCAGCGTCGATTTCTCCGGCGCCTATTTATTGGAAACCGATTTTTCCGGCGCCGATCTGCGCCGCTCTAATTTTGCGGCGGCGGAGTTGCAGGCAATTCGCTTGACGCAAGCCGAGTTGGAGAATGCCGATTTCAGCCAGGCCTCAGTTGACCAAGCAACGCGCGATCAGGTCCGGGCCGCGCGATTGCCGGTGGGTTCGGCCCCGCGCCTCTCACAGGCGGAAGTACAAGAGCGCCTCGGTCTTCATGCGCGCTGGGTGGAATCTCTGGGTCAGGCCGGACAGCGGCTTGAACTTGAAGGCTTCGATCTTTCTGGCCTCGATCTCAGCCAGAGCAATCTTGCCGCTGCGCGCCTCGTTGGCTGCCGCTTGGCACGCGCCAATCTAAAGCGTGCCTGGATGCTGGCGATTGACCTCAAAGGCGCCAATCTGACAGAGGCCGATGTCAGCGGCGCCGATTTACGCGGTGCTGATCTAAGCGATGCGCATCAACGCGGCCTCGACACGCGCGAAACAAAGACCGGCACCATCCCGGGCCTGAACCTTGCCACCAAGGGCCTCAGAAGCTAAAGCCCGTCACGCGCAGCTAACGCCCGTCACGCAAAACTGACGCCAGTCACGCGTATGGCCACATCGACGTCTTCGGGCTTTTAGCGCCGCTCGACCATCAGCTTCTTGATGTCACCAATGGCCTTGGCCGGGTTCAAGCCCTTGGGGCAGGTCTTGGTGCAGTTCATGATCGTGTGGCACCGATAGAGGCGGAATGGATCTTCAAGCTGATCGAGTCGCTCACCCGTGGCTTCGTCACGCGTGTCCGCGATCCAGCGATAGGCCTGCAGCAGAATAGCAGGGCCAAGATACCTGTCGCCGTTCCACCAATAACTTGGACAAGAGGTCGAGCAGGAAAAGCACAAGATACATTCCCACAGACCGTCGAGCTTGGCGCGTTCCTCGGGCGATTGCAGACGTTCGCGCGTCTGCGGCGGCGTGTCCGATTTCAGCCACGGCTCGATTGTTTCATACTGCGCAAAGATATGTGTGAGGTCAGGCACGAGATCCTTCACCACAGACATGTGTGGCAAAGGATAAATCTTCACATCGCCCTTCACGTCAGCGATGAACTTGGTACAAGCCAAGGTATTGGTACCGTCAATGTTCATGGCGCAAGAGCCGCACACGCCTTCGCGGCAGGAGCGACGGAAGGTCAGTGTCGAATCGATCTCATTCTTAATCTTGATGACTGCGTCGAGAATCATCGGTCCGCAAGTATCGAGATCGACCTCATAGGTATCGATCCGGGGATTGGCACCGGTATCCGGATCCCACCGATAGACCTTGAAGTTCCTAATATTCTTCGCGCCCACCGGCGCCTTCCAGGTCTTACCGCTCGTTGGCTTTGAATTGGCTGGCAGTGTCAGTTCGGCCATGATGGCGATCCTTAGTACACGCGGGCTTTGGGCGGGAAGACCTGGACGTCATTGCTCAAGGTCGTCATATGGACTGGGCGATAATCAAGGGTCACCTTGCCGGCTTCATCAATCCACGAGATCGTGTGCTTCATCCATTTTTCGTCATCGCGGTTCGGGAAATCTTCACGCGCTTGAGCGCCGCGGCTTTCCTCGCGGTTGAGCGCCGACTCGATCGATACCATCGCCTGATACATCAGATTGTCGAGTTCAAGCGTCTCGACCAGATCGCTGTTCCAGATAAGTGAGCGATCCTCAACTTTCACACGATGGCGTTGGTTGTATATGTCGCGAATTTTATCGGCGCCCTCTTTAAGGGTCTTGCCCGTGCGATAGACCGCGCAATCGTTTTGCATGGTCTTCTGCATGTCGAGGCGCAGCGTCGCCGTCGGGATATCTCCTTTGGCCTGACGCAAGCGGTCGAGGCGGTCGATCGCTTTATCGCCGGCATCCTTGGGCAGATTGCGATGCTTTTCATTATCCTTAACGATCTCCGTAGCGCGGATCGCAGCCGAACGACCGAAGACCACCAAATCAAGCAATGAATTCGACCCTAAGCGATTGGCACCATGCACCGAGACGCAGGCCGCTTCGCCGATCG
>CAYOYT010000059.1:0-9793 GCA_964408245.1 uncultured Dongia sp.
ACGCACCGTCCTGCCGCACCACCCAGACGATCGACCAGGGTTCCGCCTGATAAGCGATTTCCTTAATGCCATTGAGTGTCAGGTGCCGCGCAAGTAAGCTCAGTTCTGGTGAGTTAAAGGCATCGTTCTCGAAGCTGTAGGCCATCTCATATATCTTGCGGCCCGCCCGCTGCACGTAGAGCACAGCGGAGCCGACACGCTCAGGTCGGATATCGGCGCTGCCATTCGTTGTCTCGCGCCTCACGGTAATGTTGCTGGGTGTCAGCGCCTCGTTGAGCGAGCTTGCCGTCAGATTGAACTCGCCTCCCGACGTCCCCAGCGCCAGTGACTTGCCAGCGCTCATCCAGCGAATGGCATTCACCCGGTCGTCGGCGATGGTGAAGTTAAGGGCATGATCGTCCTTGGTGCTTCCATCTGTCGCGGTTGGTGCAAAACTTTCGTAAGCACCGGACACGGAAGCCCAAAGAGTTTGCGTTTGCAGCTTGGTATTGGCGAGAAACAAGCGCTCCTCATAGAATGTTATCGTGCTTGGCCAGCCAGTACCCGGCGACCAGGCACCGAGCCGCCAACTTGTGACAGCGGCAGCCCCCGCGAAATTGCTCTTGATATCGATTTTCACCTGCGTGGGGCTCGTGTAAGCGATGATCCGCGCCCAGCCCCACGTGCTGCTATATTTGATTCTCACGGTCCGACCGACATCGCCAGCCACGAAAATGGCGGTGGAAGCCGTCAGTGTCACGTTACTGCCGGACGTTGCTGCCGGTGTCAGGGTGGTGACGCTGACATTTTCATCGAGATAGGGGCCATCCAGGAACTCGATCCCCGTTAGCGACCAGCTAACATGGCCGGTTCGCGCCAATTTGGAGGGCTGGAATTGCGGATGAACCAGATAGAGGACGTCGGCCGATTGCGCCCATTTCAGACCCGCAAGATCGCCTACCCCATAGGGTGTCGCTATTTCATACGGCACGCCCGGGCTCACCTCGATACGGCTGCCATTCATATAGAAGCGGAAATAACCCGCACCCGCTTCGATGATGTATGCCTGTTCGGTTGAGAATTCGAACGGGATGAGGCGTACGATCCCGTCATTCTTGGTGGCAGCGACATATTGCGTACCCGGGCGGCGTGCGGCCGGTCCTTGTGCCAGCAGCACGAAATTCTCGATACGTCGGCAGGCGTTGCGGTATTTGTCGAGATCGACGCGGCCATAAAGCTCGGGTGACCACTCGCCGGCATTGAAGGTCGAGAGCAACAGGGATGCACGAGACATGGCGGTCAGCTCCGCGCTGCGAGCCAGGCATCGATGACCAGATCGCCGGCACCGCCTTCCTGGGCATCGATGGCTTTCGCTTCGGCAAGAACGCCATTCAGATAATTTCTTGTCGCTTCAATCCGCGACGCGCTTTCAGTAAGATTACCAGCAAGGTGGACGGCGAGTTTCGCCGCCACCGCCTCGGCCAGAAGCGGATCGTAACTCGCGCTGTCACCGATCCGGCCGATATAAAGAATGTCGAGCGGCGCCGCGTAATCGGTAAGAATTCGGCGGCCTTCGACGCAATAATCGGCGCCATCGTTGATCTCCAGCAGACGCAAGCACAAGGCTGGTTCCGGCCCTTGCGGCAGCTGATACTGATAGCGATAGCCCCAGGCGGGCGCTTCCGCGAGAGCAGCCAATCGTGCCCGGCACAACGCGGCATTCCATGGATAAAGGCGCAACACGCAATCGGCGGATGGCTCGAAATTGCGCTGGCACAGATTGGCCGCCTTTGATCCATCTTCGAGCGAGGTGATAGGATCGGCGCCCAGCAGATCGAGCGCGCGGTTGCAGATCGAAACGGTCGAGATGTGCATTTTCAGTCTCCAACTATCGCACGGGCAGCGGCATTACCTGTCGATGAATGTCGGCATCCGCCGACAGGGCAGCCACTGCCCGTACGATTATTTAGTCCAGCGTATAGAACAGCATCACGCGTAGCGTGCCTGCCGCGGGCAGAGCCGCAACACCGATTGTGAGGATGACGATTTCCTCCGCCGTGAGCGCTTCGCCCGCCGTCGCGGCCGAAGTAAAGAGGACCGGCGTATCGATTTGAGTGAAGGTGGTGCCGGCACGGTACTTACCGGTATTACTGGCAATGCCAATTGCCAATGTTGATGAGCCGAGTGAGACAGTACTGTTGACGACGCCATAGAGAACGCGTGCGCCCTTGGGTAGGCGCGCCACTTCAACGATGTCTGCCGTGGGTTGCGAGGCCAGCACGATTTTCTCGTTGACCACACGTACGCGGCCATGAATGTCGCCAGCCATCGGCAGATCTACCGGTAACGTGTTGCGCAGGCGACCCATCTGGGTGCCGTATTGAGTAGCCATAGATTTTTCTCCTTATCGAAAAAGCGAAACCATCGGCATCGGGGATCGGTTAGTTAGCCGCGATGCCGATGATCAATCAGGCGATCGTGGCGATTTCGACGATGCCTTCTTCTTCCATGCGCGTGGCGCCGACCGACATCGCGCAATAGACCTGCGTCGCATACGATTTGTCGGGCCGCTCCGTGACCTTGACCTTCGGCGTTTGCGCGATAGCGACGAGCAACGCCGACTGCCGCCAGGCCAGACAGGCGCGATCGCCACCGCTGGTGGTGCCCAAACGCTGCGTGCGGACGAATTTGAAGCCAAGGAAGGTATCGATCTGACCCGCGGCCAGAGCCTTTACGGTGTTATAATCGCTCGAGGTCACCTGGGTGTTCGAGAGGAGAACGGTGATATCCTTCGCGGGACAAGCAATGTAGCGCGGCTCGTCGGGATCATTCTCCGCTGCATCCAAGATTTCCTTGGCCTGCAACAGTTTCGCGAGGGTCAGGCCAGTACCGCCAACGGCGATCTTCTGGCCCGGTGGCAAAGCAACACTGGTCTGGCCGGTTTTACCCGTGCGCGCTGTGCCGTTGGCGCTGGCGATGATGACATCGTCCATGGCGCGGCCCAGCGCGTGCGCCGCGGCTTGGCTGTAGGCGCTGGTCGGATCGGTCAGCGACTTCACCTGGTCGAGGCGATCGATGAGGTCAGAATATTCATAGTCTTCCAACATCACTTGGCGCCTGGCATGCGGCGTTTCGGTAAGCGGCGTGTCGGCATGGCGCGACTGGCGCTTGATGGCGCTGCCGGCGCCGATCTGATCGAAATAGGCGATTTCGCCTTCGACCACTTCCTGGCGTACCGCGTCCTTAAGGCGGCTACCTTTCTGCTGCACCAGCAGCATGATGTTGGCACTATAGAGGTTGTTGAAAGCAACCTGGATTTGCGAGGACATGGGTCCGCGACTCCTTTCTCGTCTGATATCGGGAATGATTGCGTTGATCGACGAGGTTGCCTGGCAGAGCTCCAACAAGCCGCAAATCACGGAGTTGGCAGAGCGGCCGCGATCTGCGGCAAACCAGACCTCTCGGCGCAAACGCGCGCCGTCAGCGGCCGTCTTTCCGAGCCGTCAGCCGGGCCGCCGATAGAAGGCAGTTCTCCGGACTTGAAATTTTCATGAAAAAGACTTCGCCAATCGGCGAAGTTCCTTTTCATTCTTTTGACTGCGTTATTGCGGCAGTAAGCTTGAGCCGCGGCACCCGGGCACTAAACTTTCCCATAGGCCAAAGTGAACAGATCCTCCATGCGCTTCACCGTCGCCGCATGGTCGGGATGTGTCTTATTGACGTAGGCATGCCGCGGATCGCTCTTGGCGGCACTCTGAAGCTTTGCGATTTCGCTCATCGCCTCAGCGGGTGAGCGCGGCCCGCCGGTCCTGGCATCCGCCCGCCCCGTGATACTATCTTCGGCCGTGGCGCGACCCACCTTGACCAGGAGATCAAGCAGTGACGTCATGCCGATGCCGTCGGCGATCTGATTGAACCCATCTTCATCGCCCAAAAACGTGCCATAGGCGCGACGCGCCGAGGCCATATTGCGATCGTACTGGCGGCCCCAGAGTGATTTGAGATCCGGCTCATTCTCCCGTGGTGCATCTTCTGGTGGCCCGTCTTCCAGCGGACCATCTGACTGGCCGGCATGGCCGAAGCGGGCAAGAAAAGCATCGTGCAATTTCTGCGCCTGTGTCTGCGATAGACCCAGCTCGAAGGCCGTGTCACGGAACCATTGCACCGTCGGGCCGTCATAGTCGATTCCTTCCGATGCCGGCAGCGCATATCCCGCAGCGTTTGTCGGCCGGCCGAGCTTTTCCCACACACCTCTCCAAGCTTCAGGCCCAGCAACCTTGGCGGGCACAGTCAGCCGATAACCACCCATCATCTTCTCGAGGCTGCGATAGCTAGCCAAGACATCCTTGGCTGAGCGCCAACCCTTCTGCTGAACCAAATCGGCCAGCTCATCTTCGAGCCCAGCGCGCCAATCGGCCTCGCTTACCGGCGCGGGCTGCTTCTTTTCATCGATCATCGATCACCTCTTCAAGCAATCCAGCAAAGTCACGCGGCGTCACACTGCACATTTCGGCTATATGCAGAAAGACATCGCGCGCCCCTTCATTAAAGGCCGTCTGATGCGGATCGCCAGGCACGAAACTGCTCTGTCCGGCCCGGCAATAATGCGCAAGATCGGAAAGGATGAGACGTCCAGATCCGTCCTCCGCCGACAATTGCCGGCGATAAGCGTCAACGACGCGGTGCGCGCGCGCCTTGCCATGAAGGCGTAACAACCAGGTGACACCCGCCTTCATGACACACCGCCGCCCGACAGCATGGCACCAAGATCACCTAAACCTTCCATGCCGCCGGCCATGTCTTCCATGGGACCTGCACCTTCTTTTTCCGTCTTCTTGCGCAACTTCTTCACGGCATCCGGTGTACGCAGCAAATTGTTGGGCACGCCAAAGGATTGTGCTAGCAGCCTTGCCGCTGCATCGGCATCGATATTGTCGTAGATCTCCGGCTTGATGGCGCCCAAAGGTGCCAGCGATTCCAGCGCTCGTACGATCGCAGCACCTTCTCCAGCCCTTTGGGCGCGCGCCAGAGGTGAGACATATTCGATGCGCATGCCACTAGCTCGCAGCTGTTTGGGCGGCGGCGGTAGTAAGTGTCCACGCCGCATAATACCGAACTGACGGCGGATCAAGGGGTCCAGGAATTCGGCCTGAATGCGTCCGAGATGCGGTCCCATCAGACGCAGCTTTTCTTCTTGGCGTGCCAGAACTTCGGTCGCTGTCTGGTTGGGTTGCTGCACCATCATCAGCAGCGAGTAATAGAACGCCTGGCGCACGGCCTCGCGGCGCTGCTCTTCCAGTTCCAATCCCAAGCCGACATTGCCATTGCTTTGCAGCGGTTCGTAGCGCCGCCGCCCATTCTCGTCGAGCCCACCATAGATGATGCCACCGGGATGCGTCCTGAGACCCCTGACCGCGACTTCATCGACCGCCAGCAGCGGTGGATCGACGGCTTTCTGTGCCGCGACAATGGTGGTCTTCGACATAGCGTTGAGCATCTTGACGTCAGGCAAAGCCAGCATAGCCGGGCTGTCGCCATAAAGCCCGCGCGAGGCGGTCGACCACCGTGGCACCTGATAGGGAAAGTCGTGATACCCGCCCTCCGAAAGCAACTGCCGGTTCTCGACATCGATGTAGAAAGAGGCGAAATCCATCCCTGCCGGATCGAAGCGGCCCGGTACCACACCCTTTCGAGTCACGCCTTCTCGCGCCACATCCTCTCGCGGCATGACGGCATGAAGAAAAGTGAAACGCCGATCCGGTTCCTTCTCCAACGCGCGCAGCAGGCTGGGATGGCACTTGTCGCCCCAACGCTTCTGCGCTTGGCGCGCCGTGAAACTGAAGCGGCGGAACAT
Source organism: uncultured Dongia sp. (assembly GCA_964408245.1). Classification (GTDB taxonomy): domain Bacteria; phylum Pseudomonadota; class Alphaproteobacteria; order Dongiales; family Dongiaceae; genus Dongia. The sequence goes on from CAYOYT010000059.1 coordinate 5,834, forward strand.
TGTATCCACCTCGTCGCGTTCGTTCTCCGCGATGAAGCATTCGGCCAGATGCCGGCAGGAATAATGCACGCGTCCCGTTGCCGCGTCCTCTTCGGAGTAGAAAATGCCTGTGCCGAAAGTGACGAGATCGGCATAGAGCTCCATCACCCGCGCGTAGAAGCGCTGGCCGTTGGCGGCAAAGGCTGTCTGCATGCGCCGTGTCACGTCATCCAACCACTGTTTCGTCTCCTGATTTTCCTCACTTTCGGCCAAGTCGGAGCGCAAGGTGAACCAGTCGTTAGCGGCATTCGTGATCATACCCCAGAGCCCAGCCGCGAGATTGTCCGCGGCAAGACCAGCGGTCGCGTCAAAGATCTTCTGCGTGCGCTTGTCGCCGGGCACGCGCTGGAAGGTAAAATCCGCGCGCAAAGGTTTCGTCAGCTCGGCAATCTCCTGCCACAGCGTGTCGAGCGTCGCGCGCTCGCCGGCCAGAGCTTCCTGGCGGCGAATGAGGTCGTCAGCGATATTGTCCATAAGACGGCTTTCCTTTTTAGGAGCCGAGCAGATTATTCGGTGCAGTGGGTGCTCGCCCCAGAGCTGATTCCGACGGCGTTAGGATCGTCGATCGGCGACCGTAAAGAGAGCGCAGGCGTCGCAATTCAATCTCCGTCGCGGTATCAGAAATGGCATCGTTGGCCGATGGCGGCACAGTGATCCCGCTCTTGCTGTTGTTGCTAGACTTCTTTCTTTGAAAGGGTTTCTGAATCGCGCACATCTTTTGCTTCTCCATAGATGACAAAGCCCATGAAAGTTTCTCCATCCTTGCCATAGGCGGGATGGATCGATTCGATGCGGCCGCCGAGGTGACGGATCCAGCGATGCGCCGTCGTATGCGCCGCGGCCGAGCGGCATTCACCGCGCCTGAGGCCGAGCATCTTCAAAGTCGGCCACAACTCGTTCTTTGCAAAACGCGTGGCACCACGCGCCACTTCCGGCCAGCGATCGGTCGCGAACATCCACAATGACCAGAAACCAGGCCACATTTCGGTGCCGGCGATCACGGCGACGGCCACTCCGTCATCGGCGGTGATCACTGCACCAACCGGATCCCCGGCCAGCAAATCATCGACCAGCGCCGCCGAATCCGTATCGAAACGCGTAGCGAAAATTTCTGCCCGATCCGGCACGCGCATCTGCAGCGCGATACTCAGCAGAGCGTCGCGTTTAAGCTCTCTCACCAACATCGAGACCTACCAGGTGAACGGACTGTAATCCGCCGCTGCACACATATCCGCGCTCTGATGCAGCGGTCGTTTCATGCCGCGGGCGAGATACCGAAAAGCATCGGCTGCATGGCTCGTCCAATCATGAATCGGTCGCGCGCTGAACGTCTCGCGCCGAGCATCGAATGCCGGTCGATAGAGCCGCAACGCATCCAGCCCACGCGCGCATTTTTGCGCGTCGATCCAGCAGCGCGGAATAAGATTGCGTACCGCTTCGATTCCATCCTCTATGCTATCAGCAGGCAATACTCGGACCTTGAGCCCCAGATGACGCAACGTGTCGAGCCTGGTCTGTCCGGTGCTGAGCTCGCGCACCGACACGTCATGCGGCAACAGATGCTCATGATAAACATAGGGCTTATCGTTCAGCACCTTGGCATAATGCGCCAAAGCGGCACCGCTCGCCTCATAGTAATCGATGATGCGAATCTCCTGCCCCAGAAATTGCGCGAACCAGATCGCGGTGGCATCGCCAATGCCAAGATCCCAGGCGGTCGTCACCGGCAGTCGCGACTCCCACGGCACGCGGCCGATGCGGCCATCGGTTTGCGCCCGTTCCAGCAGCGAGGCATAGTAGGCACCCGGCACCCCAGCAGCGAAAGAGCATTCGAACTCCTGCGCGAAAGCTTGAACAGACATGGTCCGCCGCGCCGCATCGAGTTCGGCTGGTTCAAGAATACCGGTCTCACTGGCTGGGAAGCGCCGCGCCAACCAATCGGCATCGCTGGCCGCCTGTTCATAAAGCGCACAGAAGTGATTGCGTCCCATCGGCGTGCCGATGAAAAGCGCCCAACCACCCCGATCGGTCAGCATCGGCCGCATGATCTCGGGCCAGACACGCGGGCTCATCTGCGCATATTCGTCAAGGATCACGCCATCGAAATAAAGACCACGCAAACGATCGGCATTGTCGGCGCCATAGAGACGGATGCGCGCGCCATTAGGCAGCTGCACCCATAATTCCGTCTCGCTCACCTCGATGCCCGGTATCGGCGCCGTGAATCGCTTAAGATAGGTCCAAGCCACATCCTTTGCCTGCGTGAGAAGCGGTGCAACATAGCCATAACGAGCTTCCGCCCTGGTGTTTGCCGCCGCCTTCGCGATAAGCTCGTTGATGCAGAACACTGTCTTGCCGAAACGCCGATGCGCCACCAACACGCTAAAGCGCTTAAGCGATCGGTGCAGCTCCGCCTGATGCCGTCGCGGCGCATAAAGATGCACATCGCGCAATATCGTGTGTGAGACAGTGCGTGAGACAGGTCGCGGCCCCGTCGTCGACGCCTTTCGTTTCACCATCTTTGCCATTTCTGTTCCCAAAAATGAAAACGCCCCGGAAGCTGAAAGCTTCACCGGAGCGCTATTTCGCAGTCTATATTTATAATTTAGCAAATTATTCCTATAATGTCAAGTGCTATTTTCATCCTCCCTCGCCCCAGGTCAGACGAATGATCTGCTCGCCGGCCTCTCCCGGTTTTCCCTTACCGCCCGGTCGACCATAGCCCCATTGCAAAAGTGCCGTCGCGGCAGAAATTCGTGTCGCCGGCGCAGCGTCCTGATTGTCAATCACATCGACGAGAGCTGCGAGCGCGCGCTTGGCATGCTGCCGTGCGAGGCTTTCCAATTGATCCATCGGCATAGCAATGCGCTTGGTCATGCTCATCTCCCTTTGTTGATTCGAAATATCTCGGCAAGCCGCTGCAAGCCTTTCCGCAACAAGCCACGTTCGCGTAACGCCGTGGTATCCTTTGCTAACAGCCACGCGGGAAAGGCGCCGAAGACAGCCAGACGTTCGACGATGCCGCTGATAACTGCGCCTTCGCTACGCAAGCCCGCTTGTGCTGCTCGGAAAAGGGCTTGAGCGGCAGCAAGTTCTGCCTCATGCGTCGTTGGATTGTTTGCTGCCGGCGTTGTCCCCCGGTTTTCGCCAGCAAGCCCCGCATAAAGGCGGCCATAGCTCATATCGATACGGCCCATGACACGGCGATAGAGAGCTGCGTAATGCCAGCCAGCGCGGCTTTCCACCGCGTCGATCAGACCATGCGCTAGCAACAGATCCAAAGGATGCGTCGCCGCCTCTGTTGCTGCACCGCGCGCGCAGAGCGCGCGTTTCAGCTGCAGTTCGGCGGTCCCCCGATCGGGCACGTTATCATTGGCCGGAACTTGCGCACGCGGCCGGCCACGCTTCGTGCCAATGATTGCCTTCATCCCTCGATCTCCTCCACCTCGTCGAGGCCCATGGCCCAGCGCTCGGCCCATTTCACCAACCACAACGCGCGTTCGGCGGTCATGTCGCTGTTCACGACTTCGAACTCGCCAGCTTCGGTAATGCCGATCCCCAAAAACTGCGACCAGCGCGTCTTAAGACAGGTACCAACGGCTTGTTCAGGTCGCATCGTGGCACTTGGGGGAAAATCGACGATGTTAGCCATGGCGCTTTGCTCCTCTCTTTCAATTATCATTGGCAGGCATCCCCGGCTGGTGCAGAGCAATGTCGACGTTGCCGCTTTCCCATTCCTCACCTGCCTTGCAGACATCACAGATCCGCAGATAGGGGCTCGCGGCCCAAAAGCGGCTGCTACAACATAGACAGCGCCGCGGCGCTAATCCTGTTACGGCGACGCTTTTGTTGCCATTTTGTTCCATTGTTTCCTCCCATTTCGGCCCACCGGCGGTTAACAGGTTTTGCGCGTTATGTGAT